>NZ_JAKTIJ010000040.1:0-37913 GCF_027855275.1 Acinetobacter sp. AOR12_HL
ATCATTAAGAGAATTGAAGAACAACTTGTGTGGATTTTTACTGATTGATTAATCGAAATAATTTTCATTGATTGATTGGTTTAAATTACTCGAAGTTTATTTGAGCGAAATTTAAGTCAGTAATTGATGAGCCAGAATTGGCACCTTGTCTATAAATAAGGTGCAAAATGATTTTAACTGAAGAGTTTGATCATGGCTCAGATTGAACGCTGGCGGCAGGCTTAACACATGCAAGTCGAGCGGGGGAAGGTAGCTTGCTACTGGACCTAGCGGCGGACGGGTGAGTAATGCTTAGGAATCTGCCTATTAGTGGGGGACAACATCTCGAAAGGGATGCTAATACCGCATACGTCCTACGGGAGAAAGCAGGGGATCTTCGGACCTTGCGCTAATAGATGAGCCTAAGTCGGATTAGCTAGTTGGTGGGGTAAAGGCCTACCAAGGCGACGATCTGTAGCGGGTCTGAGAGGATGATCCGCCACACTGGGACTGAGACACGGCCCAGACTCCTACGGGAGGCAGCAGTGGGGAATATTGGACAATGGGGGGAACCCTGATCCAGCCATGCCGCGTGTGTGAAGAAGGCCTTATGGTTGTAAAGCACTTTAAGCGAGGAGGAGGCTACTCTAGTTAATACCTAGGGATAGTGGACGTTACTCGCAGAATAAGCACCGGCTAACTCTGTGCCAGCAGCCGCGGTAATACAGAGGGTGCGAGCGTTAATCGGATTTACTGGGCGTAAAGCGTGCGTAGGCGGCTTATTAAGTCGGATGTGAAATCCCCGAGCTTAACTTGGGAATTGCATTCGATACTGGTGAGCTAGAGTATGGGAGAGGATGGTAGAATTCCAGGTGTAGCGGTGAAATGCGTAGAGATCTGGAGGAATACCGATGGCGAAGGCAGCCATCTGGCCTAATACTGACGCTGAGGTACGAAAGCATGGGGAGCAAACAGGATTAGATACCCTGGTAGTCCATGCCGTAAACGATGTCTACTAGCCGTTGGGGCCTTTGAGGCTTTAGTGGCGCAGCTAACGCGATAAGTAGACCGCCTGGGGAGTACGGTCGCAAGACTAAAACTCAAATGAATTGACGGGGGCCCGCACAAGCGGTGGAGCATGTGGTTTAATTCGATGCAACGCGAAGAACCTTACCTGGCCTTGACATACTAGAAACTTTCCAGAGATGGATTGGTGCCTTCGGGAATCTAGATACAGGTGCTGCATGGCTGTCGTCAGCTCGTGTCGTGAGATGTTGGGTTAAGTCCCGCAACGAGCGCAACCCTTTTCCTTACTTGCCAGCATTTCGGATGGGAACTTTAAGGATACTGCCAGTGACAAACTGGAGGAAGGCGGGGACGACGTCAAGTCATCATGGCCCTTACGGCCAGGGCTACACACGTGCTACAATGGTCGGTACAAAGGGTTGCTACACAGCGATGTGATGCTAATCTCAAAAAGCCGATCGTAGTCCGGATTGGAGTCTGCAACTCGACTCCATGAAGTCGGAATCGCTAGTAATCGCGGATCAGAATGCCGCGGTGAATACGTTCCCGGGCCTTGTACACACCGCCCGTCACACCATGGGAGTTTGTTGCACCAGAAGTAGCTAGCCTAACTGCAAAGAGGGCGGTTACCACGGTGTGGCCGATGACTGGGGTGAAGTCGTAACAAGGTAGCCGTAGGGGAACCTGCGGCTGGATCACCTCCTTAACGAAAGATTGACGATTGGTAAGAATCCACAACAAGTTGTTCTTCATAGATGTATCTGAGGGTCTGTAGCTCAGTTGGTTAGAGCACACGCTTGATAAGCGTGGGGTCACAAGTTCAAGTCTTGTCAGACCCACCATGACTTTGACTGGTTGAAGTTATAGATAAAAGATACATGATTGATGATGTAAGCTGGGGACTTAGCTTAGTTGGTAGAGCGCCTGCTTTGCACGCAGGAGGTCAGGAGTTCGACTCTCCTAGTCTCCACCAGAACTTAAGATAAGTTCGGATTACAGAAATTAGTAAATAAAGATTGAGATCTTGGTTTATTAACTTCTGTGATTTCATTATCACGGTAATTAGTGTGATCTGACGAAGACACATTAACTCATTAACAGATTGGCAAAATTGAGTCTGAAATAAATTGTTCACTCAAGAGTTTAGGTTAAGCAATTAATCTAGATGAATTGAGAACTAGCAAATTAACTGAATCAAGCGTTTTGGTATGTGAATTTAGATTGAAGCTGTACGGTGCTTAAGTGCACAGTGCTCTAAACTGAAATGTTGAAGTTACTAACTTGTAGGTAACATCGACTGTTTGGGGTTGTATAGTCAAGTAATTAAGTGCATGTGGTGGATGCCTTGGCAGTCAGAGGCGATGAAAGACGTGATAGCCTGCGAAAAGCTCCGGGGAGGCGGCAAATATCCTTTGATCCGGAGATGTCTGAATGGGGGAACCCACCTACTTTAAGGTAGGTATTGCAACATGAATACATAGTGTTGCAAGGCGAACGAGGGGAAGTGAAACATCTCAGTACCCTTAGGAAAAGAAATCAATTGAGATTCCCTCAGTAGCGGCGAGCGAACGGGGATCAGCCCATTAAGTTATGTGTGTTTTAGTGGAACGCTCTGGGAAGTGCGAACGTAGAGGGTGATATTCCCGTACACGAAAGGGCACACATAATGATGACGAGTAGGGCGAGGCACGTGAAACCTTGTCTGAATATGGGGGGACCATCCTCCAAGGCTAAATACTCCTGACTGACCGATAGTGAACCAGTACCGTGAGGGAAAGGCGAAAAGAACCCCTGTGAGGGGAGTGAAATAGATCCTGAAACCGCATGCATACAAGCAGTGGGAGCACCTTCGTGGTGTGACTGCGTACCTTTTGTATAATGGGTCAGCGACTTATATTCAGTAGCGAGGTTAACCGTATAGGGGAGCCGTAGAGAAATCGAGTCTTAATAGGGCGTTTAGTTGCTGGGTATAGACCCGAAACCAGGCGATCTATCCATGAGCAGGTTGAAGGTTGGGTAACACTAACTGGAGGACCGAACCCACTGTCGTTGAAAAGCCAGGGGATGACTTGTGGATAGGGGTGAAAGGCTAATCAAGCCTGGTGATAGCTGGTTCTCCCCGAAAGCTATTTAGGTAGCGCCTCGGACGAATACCATAGGGGGTAGAGCACTGTTTCGGCTAGGGGGTCATCCCGACTTACCAAACCGATGCAAACTCCGAATACCTATGAGTACTATCCGGGAGACAGACTGCGGGTGCTAACGTCCGTAGTCAAGAGGAAAACAATCCAGACCGCCAGCTAAGGCCCCAAAATCATAGTTAAGTGGGAAACGATGTGGGAAGGCATAGACAGCTAGGAGGTTGGCTTAGAAGCAGCCACCCTTTAAAGAAAGCGTAATAGCTCACTAGTCGAGTCGGCCTGCGCGGAAGATGTAACGGGGCTAAAACTATGTGCCGAAGCTGCGGATGTATACTTTGTATACGTGGTAGGGGAGCGTTCTGTAAGCCGATGAAGGTGTGTTGAGAAGCATGCTGGAGGTATCAGAAGTGCGAATGCTGACGTGAGTAACGACAAAACGGGTGAAAAACCCGTTCGCCGAAAGACCAAGGGTTCCAGTCCAACGTTAATCGGGGCTGGGTGAGTCGACCCCTAAGGCGAGGCCGAAAGGCGTAGTCGATGGGAAAATGGTTAATATTCCATTACTTCTGTGTAATGCGATGAGAGGACGGAGAAGGCTAAATCAGCCTGGCGTTGGTTGTCCAGGTGAAAGGATGTAGGCATGTATCTTAGGCAAATCCGGGGTACTCTATGCTGAGATCTGATAGCAAGCTGTACTTGTACAGCGAAGTGGTTGATGCCATGCTTCCAGGAAAAGTCTCTAAGCTTCAGTTACACAGGAATCGTACCCGAAACCGACACAGGTGGTCAGGTCGAGTAGACCAAGGCGCTTGAGAGAACTCTGCTGAAGGAACTAGGCAAAATGGTACCGTAACTTCGGGAGAAGGTACGCTGTTGTTGGTGATGGAACTCGCTTCCTGAGCTGACGACAGCCGCAGAAACCAGGCCGCTGCAACTGTTTATTAAAAACATAGCACTCTGCAAACACGAAAGTGGACGTATAGGGTGTGATGCCTGCCCGGTGCTGGAAGGTTAATTGATGGGGTTAGCGTAAGCGAAGCTCTTGATCGAAGCCCCAGTAAACGGCGGCCGTAACTATAACGGTCCTAAGGTAGCGAAATTCCTTGTCGGGTAAGTTCCGACCTGCACGAATGGCATAATGATGGCGGCGCTGTCTCCAGCAGAGGCTCAGTGAAATCGAAATCGCTGTGAAGATGCAGTGTACCCGCGGCTAGACGGAAAGACCCCGTGAACCTTTACTGCAGCTTGACACTGAACTTTGACCTTACTTGTGTAGGATAGGTGGGAGGCTTTGAAGCTGGAACGCTAGTTCCAGTGGAGCCGTCCTTGAAATACCACCCTGGTAATGTTGAGGTTCTAACTCTGTCCCGTGATCCGGGACGAGGACCGTGTCTGGTGGGTAGTTTGACTGGGGCGGTCTCCTCCTAAAGAGTAACGGAGGAGTACGAAGGTGCGCTCAGCGTGGTCGGAAATCACGCGTAGAGTATAAAGGCAAAAGCGCGCTTAACTGCGAGACCCACAAGTCGAGCAGGTACGAAAGTAGGTCTTAGTGATCCGGTGGTTCTGTATGGAAGGGCCATCGCTCAACGGATAAAAGGTACTCTGGGGATAACAGGCTGATACCGCCCAAGAGTTCATATCGACGGCGGTGTTTGGCACCTCGATGTCGGCTCATCTCATCCTGGGGCTGAAGCAGGTCCCAAGGGTATGGCTGTTCGCCATTTAAAGAGGTACGCGAGCTGGGTTTAGAACGTCGTGAGACAGTTCGGTCCCTATCTACCGTGGGCGCTGGAAATTTGAGAGGATCTGCTCCTAGTACGAGAGGACCAGAGTGGACGAACCTCTGGTGTACCGGTTGTGACGCCAGTCGCATCGCCGGGTAGCTATGTTCGGAAGGGATAACCGCTGAAAGCATCTAAGCGGGAAGCCTACCTCAAGATAAGATTTCCCTAGGACTTTATGTCCTCTAAAGAGCCGTTCGAGACTAGGACGTTGATAGGTTGGATGTGGAAGCATAGTGATATGTGAAGCTGACCAATACTAATTGCTCGTGAGGCTTGACTATACAACACCCAAGCAGTTGTATATGAAGCATCAATCGATTCTTAAATATGCAAGACAACTTGATTTAGTTATACCTCTAGCTAAAATGAACAAGTAAAGTAAGATTCAATCAGCCCAGTCTGTTACAGATTTGGAAAACGCTTCGGCATCAAATAAGACCCAAGCAAGTATCCATAAACAGTTGTGCTGGCGACCATAGCAAGAGTGAACCACCTGATCCCTTCCCGAACTCAGAAGTGAAACCTCTTAGCGCTGATGGTAGTGTGGGATTACCCATGTGAGAGTAAGTCATCGCCAGCTCATTATTCTAAACACCCCAATCTCAAAAGAGGTTGGGGTGTTTTTTTATATGGAAAATCAATCAATTTTTATAGCTGGAATTTGTATCCTCAATCCTTTAAACATTAAAATTGATTCAAATTATAAAGAAATAAAGCTAATCTAAAGTTATTTACCTCATCAGAAATTTAATATGCAATGGATCGTAGTTAAAACTTTCTCGTTTCCTTATGAGGCACAAATTGCAAAAACTCAATTAGAAGCATTTGGAATTCCTGCTTATATTGAAAATGAGCATACAATTAATATGGATTGGTTTTATTCTAATGCTTTAGGTGGAGTTCGTTTATTAGTTCCAGAAAACTATGTTGATGAAGCGAAGTTATTTCTTGAAAAAGACTTTAGTGATGAGCTTGAACAAAAGTTCGGGGAGAATAAAGAATATTGTCCTGAATGTGGAAGTTTGGATATAGAGGTTAATACTAAAGGAAAAAAATCTGCCTTTTTAGTGTTTATGTTTTTCGGCCTACCTTTATTTTCTTTTAAAAATGGGAGGAAATGTAAGCGTTGTGGACACTTTTGGAATTAAATATATAGTAAAGGATTATTTATTATCTTAATTATGGACCCTCATGTAGAGAGATTGGATTGAGTTCTATCTCTGCAATTAATGTTTGAGGCAGAGAAGCCCTCGATATTAAACAAAGAAAATAAATTATTTTGATGGGCGTTCTGTTTAATAACTATAAGGTGTATTCAATGATGACTAAAAAACAATTGACTTCAAAACAAATAGATATGTTGCTTGAATTATTAAAAAATAGATTTGAAAAGAATATACATCGACATAAAGAAATTGATTGGACGAATGTGCGAGCTAAACTTATTGAGTCTCCAGATAAACTATGGACATTGCAAGAAATGGAGAATACTGGGGGAGAGCCAGACGTTGTAGCGTATAACAAGCAAAAAGATGAATATTTGTTTATAGATTGCTCTGTTGAGTCACCGAAAGGTCGTAGAAGCCTTTGCTATGACCGAGAAGCCTTAGAGTCTAGAAAAGATCATCCTCCTAAAAATAGCGCAATAGACTTAGTCCAAGAAATAGGGGCTGAACTCCTAACAGAAGAGCAATATCACCAATTACAACAGCTCGGGGAGTTTGATCTAAAAACATCAAGCTGGCTTGCTACTCCAGAGGAAATTCGAAAATTAGGAGGAGCTCTTTTTGCGGACCGTCGCTATGGTCGAGTCTTCATCTATCACAATGGAGCCCAGTCATATTATGCAGCTCGTGGTTTTCGCTGCTGTTTAAGGGTATAGGTCTTGCGAATCAACTCGATCGTCTGGATTTGATATTTTATGCCAAGAAAATGGAGATTCTTGCAACTTTTGACTGATGGTAAACATGACAAGATATGTTCTGGAATTAAATAAAAACATCAGGACATTTCTAAAAATGCAGCTCAATCCAATTTACTATAATGAACAACATATAGCTTTTGCCGATAATGTTCGTAGATTTGTACAAAAAGAAATGGCACCTTTCGTTAATGAATGGGATGAGGCTGAGACATTCCCAAGAGAACTTTATAAAAAGGCTGCCGAAATTGGATTATTGGGTCTAGGTTTTTCAGAAGAATATGGTGGTATTCCAGATGCAGATCCATTCTATTCATTACTGGCTGGTATCGAAATGGCAAAGGCGGGTTCAGGTGGGGTGCATATCTCGCTCATGGTCCATACCATTGGCGCCCCTCCCATTCAGCACTTTGGGAGTGAGGAGTTAAAGGCTAGAGTTCTGCCAGGTATTATTTCCGGTGAGAAAATTTCGGCTTTAGCGATTACAGAACCTGGTGGTGGTTCAGATGTTGCTGCATTACAGACTAAAGCTGCCAGAGATGGGGATTATTATATTGTTTCGGGCGAGAAAACATTTATTACATCGGGAATTCGTGCAGACTATTATACAGTTGCAGTGCGTACTGATCCGACAAAAACGGGTGCAGAAGGCATTTCAATGTTACTCATTGATGCACATAGTGAAGGTATTACTAAAACGCCCTTGAAGAAAATGGGATGGTGGGCATCAGATACGGCACATTTGCATTTTGATCAAGTACGAGTACCTGCATCAAATCTACTTGGCAAAGAAAATGCCGGTTTTAAAGTTATTATGAATAACTTTAATATGGAGCGGTTTTTCTTGGGAGTAGTCGCTTATGGGTATGCATTAGTCTGTTATGAAGAAGCTTTAGAGTGGGCACAGCAACGTAAAACTTTTGGTAAGCGATTAATAGATCATCAAGTAGTACGCCATAAATTGGTAGATATGGCAACCCAACTGACCTCAACGCGGGCATTACTTGAAGAAACAGCATGGAAAATGACTCAGCCGAAGTTACAAGGACCTGAGTTGGTGGCGCAAATTTCAATGCTTAAAAATGTTGCGACTCGCACTATGCAATTTTGTGCTGATGCGGCTGTACAAACATTAGGTGGTATGGGCTTTATGCGAGGTACCAAGTCAGAACGTATTTACCGTGAAGTGAAGGTCAATATGATTGGCGGTGGTGCTGAAGAAATTATGAAAGATTTGATTAGTAAACAGTTTGGTTATTAATTCTTATAAGGTGGACTTTGAGCCACCTTTTTTATTTCAAAGCCATTTCCCAGACCATTTCGGTTAACTCATCAATTTTGACTTTACCCTCAGATTTATACCAAGTTACAGTCCATGAAATTGCACCGCCAATTAAGCGTCGCCAAATAAAAGCATCGTGTTTGACTTTACCTTGCGTGCGTAACTTTTCTATAACGTCGAGCCAGATTTGTTCATATTCATTACGCATTTTTAAAAGGTAATCTTGCTTTTCTTTTGATAGAGCGAACCATTCGTACACCAACACAGCCATGGCTGCACCAGTATCTCCAGTAATTGAGATCAGTTCGGCTTTAATAAGAGCACGTAATTGTTGTTCTGGGTCTGTATATTGAGTTGCTGCATCATTTAAACGGGCAAGATTATAGATAATGGTCTGTTCCATCACATGAGCGAGGATATCATCTTTACTTTTGAAATGATGAAATAAGCTTCCCGATTGGATTCCAATAAACTGAGCAAGTTCACGAACAGTGGTTTTATCATAGCCTTGCTTATGAAAAAGATAGGCTGCACCGTGCAATAAACGGCCACGTGGACTGTCATCAAAGCAGGGGATATTTGGAATCTGTTCAATTGAGGTGGCAATCATGTGCTCAGTTTGTTCCTTTATCTAAAAGACTATAGTGGAAATTTTCACTAAATTTCATCGTATTTCAGGTTATTTGCCGAATTTGGAAGATTTGGTCAACATCACAATAACATTTTGCGCTTTACAAACCAAGCGCTTGCTTGGTAATGTTAAGGCTGATTTTTAGACAAAATAATGAGAAATAGAATGGCAAATAATCAGCAGGATGATCATCGAGTCGTAAAAATAGGGTGTGCCTCTGGGTTTTGGGGAGATACCAATACTGCCGCTTTTCAGTTAGTGCATTTGACCGATATTAATTATTTGGTTTTTGATTATTTGTCCGAGATTACCATGTCGATTATGGCAAAAGCGAAGATGGTAGAACCGAAACATGGTTACGCTTTAGATTTTGTCAGCCGAGTCATGGCACCCTTACTAAAAAAAATTGCTGAAAAAAAGATTAAAGTGATTAGTAATGCGGGTGGTGTTAATCCATTGGCTTGTCGGGACGCATTGCAAAAAATTATTAAAGAGTATGGTCTAGATCTGAAAGTGGCTGTGGTTTTAGGTGATGATCTTTTACCAAAACATGAGCAGCTTAAGCAGCAGAATGTTCTGGAAATGTTTAGTGGTGGACCTTTACCAGAACAAGTGGCTAGTAGTAATGCTTATTTAGGGGCGGTGGCTATTCGTGATGCTTTGAATTTAGACGCAGATATTGTGATTACTGGTCGTGTTGTTGACTCTGCTGTGGTACTTGCACCCTTACTTCATGAATATCAGTGGTCGCTCGATGATTATGACAAATTGGCGCAAGGTTCGTTGGCAGGTCATGTGATTGAATGTGGAGCCCAATGTACGGGTGGTAATTTTACCGATTGGCAATTGGTACAGGGCTTCGACAACATGGGCTTTCCATTGGTTGAAGTGAGTGAAGATGGCTCATTTGTTGTAACTAAGCCTCAAGGTACAGGTGGTCTGGTTTCTACTGCTACAGTTGCAGAGCAAATTGTTTATGAAATAGGCAATCCTCAAGCATATTTACTACCCGATGTCATTGCTGATTTCAGCCACGTGCATTTAGAGCAAGTCGGGGAGCACCGAGTTCGTGTGACGGGTGCAAAAGGACAAGCACCAACTACACAATATAAAGTCAGCGCGACTTACCCAGATGGATATCGGGTTTTAGTGAGTTTCCTCATTGCAGGACGTGAGGCACCACAAAAAGCACAAGTCATTGCTGATGCGATTTTGACTAAGTGCGAACGTGTTTTAGCAATGCGCTCAGTGCCGCCATTTAGTGAAAAGTCTGTTGAAATTTTAGGTATTGAAAGTACCTATGGCGGCCATGCCCAAACATTAAATAGTCGTGAAGTTGTGGTCAAAATAGCTGTAAAACACATGATTAAAGAAGCATGTATGTTCTTTGCATCTGAAATTGCACAAGCTTCAACAGGTATGGCTCCAGCTTTGGCAGGAATTGTTGGAGGCCGCCCCAAAGCATCTCCAGTAATTAAGTTATTTTCATTTTTAATTGATAAAAATCAGGTGAATGTTGAAATCGATTTTGATGGCCAACGTCACGCGGTTGAAATTCCACAAGGGGTTTCTACAGAGCAATTGCTTACATTAACGGCAGGTGAAAATGCAGTTTATCAAGGAGATGAAATTGAAGTTCCTTTGATTGAAATTGCGCATGCTCGCAGTGGTGATAAAGGCAATCATAGCAATATTGGCGTGATTGCACGTAAAGCGGACTATTTACCATGGATTCGTGCAGCACTAACTGAACAGTCTGTTGCAAGCTATATGCAACATGTCTTGGATGCTGAGAAAGGGCGAGTAATTCGTTATGAGTTACCGGGTTTAAATGCACTGAATTTTATGTTGGAGAATGCCTTAGGCGGTGGTGGTGTTGCCAGCTTACGTATTGATCCGCAAGGTAAAGCTTTTGCCCAACAGTTATTGGATATGCCTGTTAAAGTTCCGGCACATCTTTTAGAAAAATAAAATGAATGGATGAAAAAAAGATGAGTTATCAATCAATATTTAGACCAGATGCTTTCGCCAATAAAGTCATTATTGTGACAGGTGGCGGCTCAGGAATTGGACGCTGTACGGCACATGAGCTTGCAGCCCTTGGCGCTCAAGTAGTGATTACAGGACGCAAAATTGAAAAATTAGAGAAAGTAAGCCAAGAAATTATAGAAGATGGTGGTTTAGTTCATTTCATTGTTTGTGATAACCGTGAAGAAGAACAAGTGAAAAATATGATTGCCGAAGTGATTGAGAAATTCGGCAAACTCGATGGTTTGGTAAATAATGCAGGCGGGCAGTTTCCCTCAGCTTTAGAGAATATTTCGGCGAATGGTTTTGATGCAGTCGTGCGTAATAATTTACACGCAACTTTCTATTTAATGCGTGAAGCTTATAATCAATGGATGGCTAAACATGGTGGCAGTATTGTCAATATGACTGCTGATATGTGGGGCGGCATGCCGGGAATGGGACATTCTGGTGCTGCGCGTTCAGGGGTTGATAACTTAACTAAAACAGCATCGGTTGAGTGGGGCAAATCTGGTGTTCGTGTAAATGCGGTTGCACCAGGGTGGATTGTATCATCCGGTATGGATAATTATAGCGGTGATTTTGCCAAAGTAATTATTCCAAGTCTTGCCGGCAATGTACCGTTAAAACGTATGGGAACTGAGTCGGAAGTCTCATCGGCAATTTGTTATTTACTGTCCGATGCTGCGGCTTTTGTGTCAGGTGTAACTTTGCGTATTGATGGCGCTGCATCGCAAGGGACACGCATGTACCCACTAGCCGAAGCGACAAATAGTCAGTCTTATAATGGTTTCCATCGCGCGTTTATTCCTGAAATTTTTAAAAAAGATAAGACTGAGAAAGTCGAGCAAAGCAATAATTCAGGCTCGGAGTGAGGAATAAAAAATGACCATTCTTCAATCCGAAATTACTGTTGGTAGTGAACAGTATCAAAAGAATAAAGAGGCACTGCTTGCTCAACTGAGTGAAGTCCGTGCAATTCAGCAAAAAAGTATTGATAAATCGTATGCTGCTAAACCGAAATTCGATAAAAAGGGCAAGATTCTGCCGCATGAGCGTGTACGGTTATTGCTCGATGCCGATTCGCCTTTTGTCGAGCTTTGTGGCTTGGTTGGCTACAACATGCATGATGACAAGGATGGCTCCGAAGCTGGTGGTGGTGTAATTGCTGGCATTGGTTTTGTCAGTGGTGTGCGTTGTCTGGTCTCTGCAAGTAATAGCGCGATTAAAGGCGGGACCATGTCACCTATGGGTGTACAGAAAACTTTGCGTTTGCAAAAAATTGCCTTAGAACAAAAACTCCCGCTGATTACGCTGACCGAAAGTGGCGGTGCTAACTTAAATTATGCAGCTGAAGTATTTACCTATGGTGGTATGACTTTTGCCAATCAGGCACGTTTGTCTGCAGCAGGTATTCCACAACTTGCAGTGGTACATGGGAATGCAACGGCAGGAGGAGCTTATCAACCAGGTCTTTCGGATTATGTCATTGTAGTACGCAAACAAACAGAGATGCTTCTTGCAGGTCCACCTTTACTTCTGGCTGCCACGGGTGAAGTCGCCACAGCGGAGGAATTGGGTGGGGCGGAAATGCATGCGCAGGTTGCTGGAACAGCAGAATACTTAGCAGAAAATGATGCCGATGGAATTCGGCTTGCACGTGAAATTTTTGAACACCTCAACTGGAAAGAGCAAATCAAACCAGTTGATGTGACTTATAAAGAGCCTCGTTACGATACCGAGGAACTGTTGTGTGTTATTCCAAGTGATCCTAAACAACCATTTGATATGAAAGAAGTGGTTGCCCGCATTATTGACGATTCAGATTTTCTAGAATTTAAGCAGGAATATGATGATTTAACGGTATGTGGCTGGGCAAAAATTGGTGGTTTGCATATCGGTATTATTACCAATAATGGCCCGATTACGCCTCAAGGAGCAGTGAAAGCAGCGCAGTTTATTCACTTATGTGAACAGACTAACCGCCCGTTATTATTCTTACATAACACTACTGGCTTTATGGTGGGAACCGATGCCGAGCAAAATGGCATTATTAAGCATGGCTCAAAACTGATTCAAGCGGTTGCCAATTGTACTGTACCTAAAATTTCAATCGTTGTGGCAGGGTCATATGGTGCTGGTAACTACGCAATGTGTGGTCGGAGTTTATCGCCAGATTTTATTTTTGCTTGGCCGAACTCGCATGTTGCTGTAATGGGGGCTGCACAGGCCGGAAAGGTGCTACGCATTGTGGCTGAAGGAAAACAAAAAGCTTCCGGTCAGGAACCGAATCCGCAAATGCTCGATTTTCTTGAGCACAGTACTGCGATGAAATTAGAGCAGCAATCTACCGCGCTTTTCAATACGGCCATGCTACATGATGACGGCATTATTGACCCGCGAGATACCCGAAAATTACTTATTTTCCTTTTAGAAACTATTTATGAAGCACAGCAACGCGGACTAAATCCGACCCGTTTTGGTGTGTCTCGTTTTTAATCAATCTTTACCGTAATTAAAAAAATTAATAGGAACAACACCATGAAATTTACTGCCGAACATGAAGCATTACGTCGCACAGCGCGTCAATTTGTTGAAAATGAACTGAATCCGAATATTCCAGAATGGGAAGAAGCTGGACGTTTCCCGATCCACGATGTATTTAAAAAGATGGGGGATCTTGGCCTATTGGGGATTTGTAAGCCTGAGGAAAATGGTGGTCTGGCTTTAGATTACTCTTATAACTTGGTTGTTGCTGAAGAAATTGGACGAGCAGCTTGTGGCGGTGTGCCTTTAGCCATTGGTGTACAAACCGATATGGCAACACCTGCTTTGGCGCGTTTTGGCAGCAAAGAATTACGTGATGAGTTTTTAACACCAGCCATTGCTGGAGAATATGTTGCATCCATTGCAGTATCAGAAGTACATGCTGGTTCGGATGTTGCTGCTATTAAAACGACTGCTAAAAAAGATGGCGATGACTATGTTATTAACGGCAGCAAAATGTGGATTACCAACTCACTGCAGGCCGATTTCTTCTGTCTTTTAGCCAACACATCTGACGATAAACCCCATGTTAATAAGTCGATGATTATTGTGCCAGCCAAAACTAAAGGGATTAGTTTTTCAGAGCCGTTAAATAAATTAGGGATGCGTTCAACGACCACAGCGCAGGTTTATTTAGACAATGTACGTGTACCTCAGCGTAACTTGGTTGGCGTTGAAGGTATGGGCTTCATGATGCAGATGATGCAATTTCAGGAAGAGCGTTTATGGGCTTGTGCTAATGCGATTGGTGGTTTGGAAAATTTAATTCAAAAGACTATCGCCTATACCAAAGAGCGTACGACATTTGGTCAACCACTCATTAATAACCAATATATCCATTTTCGTTTTGCCGAACTCATGACTGAAGTAGAAGCGCTTAAAGCCTTAACCTACCAAGCGTGTGAACAGCATATTGCGGGTGAAGATGTGACTAAGCTGGCATCTATGGCAAAGCTCAAAGCAGGCCGTTTAAGCCGTGAAGTTGCCGATAGCTGTCTACAATATTGGGGTGGCAATGGCTTTATGTGGGATAACCCTGCATCCCAGCTATATCGTGATGGTCGTTTAGGCTCTATTGGCGGTGGCGCAGATGAGATTATGTTGGGGATTATCTGTAAGTTGATGGATATCTTGCCAAAAAAACAAAAATAAGGAATCAACCATGACACTTTCAGCATCGCTTCAAGCTATAGATATTGATGACAGCATTCAATTAGAACAAGACGGCAGTATTTTATACCTTTGGTTAAACCGACCGGAGAGCCGTAATGCCATGAACTTGAATATGGTTAATGCAATACAGCAAGTTTTTACTGCCATCCGCGATGACCTTTCAATTCGTGCAGTCATCATTCGTGGTGAAGGTGGGACTTTCTGCGCAGGTGGTGATATTAAAGACATGGCTGCTTTACGCGTTGAAGCAACTAACGTTGGTAGTCTGCAACCTTATACTGACTTTAACCGCCGTTTTGGTGCCATGCTTGAGCAAGTTGAAGCTGCACCACAGACTGTTGTGGTCATTTTAGAAGGCGCGGTATTAGGTGGAGGTTTTGGGCTGGCATGTGTTTCTGATGTTGCCATTAGCCGTGATAATGCGCAGTTTGGTTTACCTGAAACTGGGCTTGGTGTGATTCCTGCACAAATTGCTCCTTTTGTGGTGAAACGTATTGGTCTGACTCAGGCACGCCGACTGGCTTTACTCAGCATGCGTTTTGAAGGGCATACAGCACTGAGTGTCGGTGTGGTTCATCAAATTGCACATAATGAAATTGAACTTGAACAAGCTTTACATGAAACCATTCAACACATTAAACGAGCAGCTCCTCAAGCTTCACGTGTGACTAAAGCACTGTTACATCGAACACTCAATGAACCTTTAAATGAGTTGCTAGATGATGCTGCACAGCAGTTTGCTCAAGCGGTTGGTGGTGCTGAAGGACAAGAAGGAACAATGGCTTTTATCCAGAAAAGGTTACCAAATTGGGCCGATGAATCATAAGAGATAAGGATAAAAATAATGAAATTTTCAAAAATACTAGTTGCCAATCGTGGTGAGATTGCAGTTCGCGTGATGCAAACAGCCAAGGCAATGGGTTACCAAACCGTCGCAGTTTATTCCGATGCAGACCGTAATGCTCGCCATGTGCAAGAGGCTGATGAAGCTGTTTATATTGGTGCTTCAAAAGTATCAGAGTCTTATCTCTCCATCGCTAAAATTATTGAAGCTTGCAAAAAAACAGGGGCGGATGCAGTTCACCCCGGCTATGGTTTTTTGTCAGAAAATACTGATTTTGCTCAGGCATGTATCGACAACCAGATTACCTTTATTGGGCCTACCGCTTCTGCAATTGAGTTAATGGGCAGTAAACGCCTTTCAAAAATCGCCATGATTGAGGCGGGCGTCCCTTGTGTGCCGGGGTATGAAGGTGACCGACAAGATCTCGAATATTTAGCAACTCAAGCTGAGCAGATTGGCTTTCCAATTATGGTCAAAGCTTCTGCGGGTGGTGGCGGTCGTGGCATGCGTTTGGTACAGCAAGCATCCGAGTTGTTTGAGGCATTACAAACCGCACGTTCAGAAGCTGAAAATGCTTTTGGTTCTGGCGAGCTCATTTTGGAAAAAGCAGTCATTGCTCCACGCCATGTCGAAATTCAGGTTTTTGGTGATACTCACGGCAATTATGTGTATTTGTTTGAACGTGATTGTTCAATTCAGCGCCGTCATCAAAAAGTAGTTGAAGAAGCTCCATGTCCGGTGATGACGCCTGAACTGCGTCAGAAAATGGGTGAGGCAGCCGTAGCAGCGGCAAAAACATGTGCTTATGTTGGGGCAGGTACAGTTGAGTTTTTGCTAGATGCATCGGGTGCATTTTACTTTTTGGAGATGAATACCCGTTTGCAGGTAGAACATCCGGTCACTGAGCTTATTACAGGGTTGGATTTAGTTGAATGGCAGTTACGTGTGGCGAATGGTGAGCAGTTACCTTTAAAGCAACAGGAATTGACCTTAAATGGACATGCGATCGAAGTACGTTTGTATGCAGAAGACCCACGTCAGGACTTTTTGCCACAAACAGGAAAAATTTTACGTTGGAAGCCTGCAACCTTGCCAAATGTGCGAATTGATCATGGCATGTTAGCAACTGATGAAGTCAGTCCATTTTACGATCCGATGGTAGCAAAGGTGATTGCCTATGGGAAAACCCGTGAGGATGCGATTCGCTTACTGGCTCGTGCAGTCGATGATAGTGTTTTACTTGGAGTGAATAGTAATAAACAGTTCTTGGTCAATTTACTGCGCCATCCAGTTGTTGTCGCAGGGGATACCAATACTGCATTCATCCAACAGCATTTCAAAAATGATCCGAGCTTACACTATCAAGTTTTATCTTTAGAAACCTTAGCGATTGCTGCAGCACTATTTAGCCAAAGTAAAGGTACTGCAGTGTGGCAAACTGGGCTTGGTGTGCCATTACCGTTAAAATTACAAACTGCCGATCAGCAAATTCAATTGCAGCTTTCATCTGTAAATAACACATTCACGGTAAAGTTCTGTGATCAAGTAGTTTGTATTGATGTGCTTGAGAAAACGCCAGAACAGCTAGTTTACTTAATTGATGGTGTACTTCGCCGTGTTCAATATGTATTGGATGATGATCAGCTTTATCTAGATCGAGATAATGGCAATGTTTTGATACGCAATATGACTTACGCTGCACCAGAAGCTACCGATGTAGCGGGAGATGGCAAAATTCGAGCACCGATGGATGGGGCTGTAGTGAATATCCTAGTCAATGAAGGCGATCAAGTAGTAAAGGGCCAAACATTATTGATTCTTGAAGCCATGAAAATTCAGCAACAGATTAAATCTGATGTGGATGGTGTAGTCGATGAAATTTTAGGTCAGCAAGGTCAACAAGTGAAAAAACGGCAAATGCTGTTTAGTATCCAAATTTAAGAGAAGAGCAATTGTGGTTACTAGTAATCACTATTGATTTATAGAAGATGATTATTTAAATCAAAAAAGGGAACATACGTTCCCTTTAATTATAAAAAACAAAATTATACAAGCTGTGTATACATACAATAGAGATAGCCTAAAATAGCTAAAGCAACAAGAGGAGCGATAACTTTTGACCATGCAGGAATAAAAGTTTCGATAGGTTGCTCTTCAACATGTAAATCTTCATGATGTGGTTGGGCTTGGTGAACCATTTGGTTGAACTCCTTCATTGTTGCATCCAATGATAGCTCTTCTTGTTCAACAGGTTTAGAACCAATGAGCTCTGTTAGATGGTTTGTTGACCAAACCCAATCTTCAGCTTGGCCAGATAAATGTTCAACTTGCCCTAAAATGAGCTCTTTTAAACCACTTTGGCCGAAACCACCAGTCTCATCAAGTTGATTAAGTTCTGTTAACTGTAATGCCAGAATCTCAGAAATACTTTGCTCAAGTTCAGTATTTTTTAAAACTGACTTATTGTGTTTTGACGTAGTTAGATGACGTGCAACTTCTTGAATATACAATGGATCGGCAGTTTTGATTTCATGATAAATTTTATTGTCGTCCTGACGCCATAAGCTGATTAATTTACCAAGCGTCAATATATTCACTTCGTCAATCAGCTTATTTTTCTCATTGGCTGGATATTGATTTAAAAGCTGAGGCTTTTGAATTTTTATTTGCTCAGCAAAGTATTGGACTAAATCAAATGCCATACTTTATTCCTCTAAAATTAATCTAAAATTCTTAATGTTGGCTTTTTCTTGGTTGGTTCAGATGTTTCTTGTGTTTCTGAGTCTAACTTATCTTCTACAGGCGCTACATTGGCATATTCTTCAGGGTCAAAGAATAAACCTTGTCCATTTTCACGTGCATAAATACCTAAAACTGCTTGAATAGGTACGTAAATATCTTTGGAAACGCCGCCAAAACGTGCTGAAAATGTAATCGCATCATTGCTAATGAGTAGTTGATGTACCGCATGAGGCACAATGTTTAAAACAATTTGTCCATCTTTCACAAACTGTTGTGGTACATCAGTGTGCGGTTGTGTTGCATCAACGAGTAAATAAGGTGTGAGTTGATTGTCACAAATCCATTCATAGATTGCACGAGCAAGATAAGGACGTGTAGGGGTTAATTCAATAGTTTGCTCAGACATATCACACTATTCCATATTTAATAGTTCATTGTAACGGGTTTTCTCTTGGGGCGTCATGGATTTAACAAAAGAAGGGCGGCTAAAGATACGTTTACAATACAAAAATATAGGTCGACACTGCTGCTTTGGTAAATCAATTCCCATGCTATTAAGTCTCACAAAAATTGGAGCAAGCATACAGTCCAGGATTGAAAAATTTTCGGACATAAAATAAGGGAAATGCTGAAATAAAGGGGTAAGTGATATTAAGGTGTCACGCAATTCTTTTTGTGCTTTTTGTTTTTGTTCTATATTTAACGTATCTGCATGTCTGAGCATATGATCGGCCAACTTAAACCAATCATTTTCAAGACGCCAAATATATTGGCGTTGCTCTGCACGTGCCATAGGGGCATCGGCATATAGTTTATTCTGACGATATCGGTCATCGAGATACTCGGCAATGATAGGTGCTGAAAATAATTTAAGATTTTGCTCAACCAGCATTGGCAATTGATTATAAGGATTTAGGCTTGCGAGATCTTCATCTTCGTGATCAGTCACGATTAATTGATATTTAATTTGTTTTTCTGCCAATAAAAAACGGATCCAGTGTGAACGGAAATCATCAGCATGGCTGTAAAGGGTAATTCCCTGAATTGAGGTGTTTTCGACCGACATATCACAAGGTATGGTTGTGTGAATCGGTTAGAATACTAAAAATATGCGTGGAAATCACGGTGACAAAGATAGAGTTTCATATATTTATCTGTTTCACTCATCTACAAAATGAATATGCAATAAAAAAGCCTTGGGAAAACCAAGGCTTTTTGTCCGATTCGGTAAACGAATTAACGTTTAGAGAATTGAGGACGTTTACGAGCTTTGCGTAAACCAAGTTTCTTACGTTCAACTTCACGAGCATCACGAGTAACGAAACCAGCTTGACGAAGAACAGGTTTTAAAGTTTCGTCAGCAGCGATAAGTGCACGAGTAATACCGTGACGGATCGCACCAGCTTGACCACCGATACCACCACCTTTAACAGTGATGTAAAGGTCATATTTTTCAGTAGCTTCTAAAAGCTCTAAAGGTTGACGAACAACCATACGAGCAGTTTCACGACCGAAATATTGCTCTAAAGTACGGTTGTTAATAACGAGTTTGCCTGTACCAGCTGACAAGAAAACACGTGCAGTTGCGGTCTTACGGCGACCTGTACCATAATTAGTAGCCATGTGCTGTATCCCTTAGATGTCCAAAACTTGTGGCTGTTGAGCAGCGTGTGGATGCTCGCTACCAGCGTACACTTTCATCTTCTTGATCATTGCATAACCAAGAGGACCTTTTGGCAACATGCCTTTAACAGCACGTTCAAAGATTTCTTCAGGTTTGTGAGCAACTAATTTTTCGAAATTAGTTTCTTTTAAACCGCCTGGGAATTCAGTGTGGCGATAGTATTTCTTGTCAAGCGCTTTGTTACCAGTCACTTGAACTTGTTCAGCATTGATAACGATGATGTAGTCACCAGTGTCAACGTGAGGAGTATAAGAAGTTTTGTGCTTACCGCGTAAACGACGTGCAATTTCAGTCGCTAAACGACCAAGAGTTTTACCTGTAGCATCAACAACGAACCAATCGTGTTGTACTTCAGCAGGCTTTGCGCTGAGAGTTTTCATTCAAACACTACCTATTATAGTTGGTTTGAGCTAGACATCGCTCAAACAAAAAGGAGACGAGATTCTAAACGAGTTTGTTGTCAATCACAAGAAAAATCCCATATAAGCTACATAATTTTATCCCTAATCCGATGAATGTAGGATATGTTAAAATAATTCAAATTTTAGAGATGTGTCGGGGGTGATTGTGCTGCCTTTATATGTCACTTCCGGTGAACCTGCCGGTATTGGTCCAGATATTTGTTTGAGTCTGGCAAAACGGGTTGATGAACGTCCTGTTGTTGTTTTGGCTGATCGAAATTTATTACAACAACGCGCTCAAAAGCTTGGTCTGGACATTAAGTTTTTAGAGTATAGCGGACAAGCTGAGTCGTCTTTGCAAGGTGAGCTTTATATAGAACATATACCCCTAGAAACTATAGTCGTTGATGGACAGCTTAATGCTGCTAATGCTGCTTATGTATTAGAGCAATTACGTCGCTCAGCTGATTATGCTATGTCTGGTAAGAGCGTCGGTGTAGCCACTGCTCCTGTTCAAAAGTCGGTGATTAATGATGCAGGGATTTTATTTAGTGGACATACTGAATATTATCAAGAATTTGCAGGGGTAGAGCGTGTTGTTATGATGCTGGCAACGAAAACGTTGCGGGTGGCTCTGGCGACAACCCATTTACCATTAAGAGATGTTGCAGATGCAATTACCAAAGAACGCTTGCATCAAGTGATTGATATTTTACTTCACGACTTAAAGACCAAATTTAAAATTAATGATCCTCGAGTCTTAGTATGTGGGTTAAATCCTCATGCAGGCGAAGATGGTTATTTGGGACGTGAAGAGATTGATACGATCAATCCGGTACTTGAGAGCTACCGGTCACAGGGAGTTAAATTAAGTTTAAGTTTGCCAGCTGATACTTTATTTACGCCTGAACATCTTAAAAATGCTGACGCTGTTCTTGCGATGTACCATGATCAAGGCTTACCTGTGTTAAAATCACAGGGTTTTGGTGAAGCAATCAATATCACATTGGGCTTACCATTTATTCGGACTTCGGTCGATCATGGTACTGCTCTGTCTTTAGCTGGGACAGGATTGGCAAAAAGCTCAAGTTTAAATGTCGCTGTCGATTTAGCTTTATCCTTGGCAGCGAGTTAAATTTTTCATGTTGGAAATGTTCTATGTATCAAATTAATGCCCTAAACCCGAAAGATGAAGGGCATAAAGCTCGTAAACGTTTTGGTCAAAACTTCTTACATGATCAACGAGTCATTGCCAAAATTGTACGCTCAGTCAATCCGCGTACGGGTGATAATATCGTCGAAATTGGTCCAGGTTTAGCTGCTTTAACTTCTCCTTTAATTGGAGAATGTGATGCATTAACTGTAGTTGAATTAGACCGTGATTTAGCTGCCGGCTTACCTGAACGCGTGCCACATCCAGAACGTTTAACTATCGTAGAAGCTGATGCATTAAAATATGATTTTAGTCAGCTTGTAAAAGATGGGCGTCCATTACGCGTTGTCGGCAATTTGCCTTATAACATTTCTACACCATTACTTTTTCATCTCTTGGAATTTGGTAGCCAAGTTAAAGACATGCACTTCATGTTGCAAAAAGAAGTGGTAGAACGTATTACTGCTGAACCGAATACAAAAGAATATGGCCGTTTATCAGTCATGATCCAATATTATTGTCAGCCTACCTTTTTATTTGAAGTTCCAGCAGGCGCATTTAACCCGCCACCAAAAGTGACAAGTGCAGTATTTCGCTTAGTTCCTTACGAACAAAAACCAATTACGGCGAAAGATGAAAAAGCTTTAGCTCGCTTGGTTGCCCACGTCTTTACTCAGCGCCGTAAAACGCTAAGAAACAGTCTTAAAGGCATGTTAGCAGAGGATGGTTTCGAGAAAGCAGGAGTCGACCCAATGGCTCGTCCAGAAACTTTAACTCTTGCAGAGTTTGTGGCTTTGGCAGATCAAATGGTGGCATAAATGACTAAGCGCTATAACTATGTAATTGGAGATGTGCAAGGTTGTTTTGAGGCACTCAAAGCGCTATTAAAAGAAATACGTTTTGACCCTGATCAAGATTTTATCTGGTTTGCTGGTGACTTGGTTGCACGTGGTGAAAACTCTGTAGGTGCTCTACGGTTTATTAAAAAACTAGCTGATCGAGGGGCTGCTGCTACCGTATTGGGTAACCATGATTTAACCCTGATTGCTGGTGCTCGTGGTCTTAAGGAAATTAAAGAAAAAGATCGCACGCAGGATGTTATTGACGCCGTGGATGGTGATGATCTTATCGATTGGTTACGTAAACAGCCGTTATGTTTATTTCCAAATGAACAAACAATACTGACGCACGCAGGTGTACCTTGTATTTGGGATGCACAAAAAACTGCTGCATTGGCAAAAGAAGTTGAGGCTGTATTGGCGCATGATGATTTATCTGTGCTAGATGCATTTTTAGCTGAAATGTATGGTTCAAAACCCGATCTTTGGACAGATGATTTGACAGGTAATGAACGTTTACGCTGTATTACCAATTACTTAACTCGTATGCGTTTAACTAATGCAGAAGGGGCTTTGGAGTTTAGTTTTAAAGATACTTTAGATGCACCAATGCCAGAAGGTTATTTACCGTGGTTTGAATTTCCAAGTAAGGCTGCACAAACCCATCAAATATTTTTTGGACATTGGGCTGCTCTAGAGGGTAGAACTATTAGTGAACACATCCAAAATGTTGATGGTGGTTGTGTATGGGGTAAAAACTTGATTGCTTATCGTTTTGAAGATCAACAAGCTTTTTCTGTGAGCAATCCTGTTATGTAATAAAAAAGCCGCTGAAGCGGCTTTTTTATTTTTAAGATATTTATTCTAGGCGAATCCAGATCTGATTACGGCCTAAAGCAGATACCCCAAGGTAACCGCGCATATGTAGACGTTTACCATTTGCACTGAGTTTTGCTTTTAATCCGTAAACTTTACCAGTATTTGGGTCTAGAATTTTTCCACCTGTATAGGTTGAATTATCAGTTTGCTTGAGCCCGGTTGCGATATCTAAGCCTAAAATAGGCTTATTGGTATAAGGTGCAGGGCAGTTATCACAAATTTCTTTTGGTGTATAACCTGGGCGCGGTGTAATTTTTACGATTTTACCTGCATAAGTACCATTTGCCTCTTTCCGTATTTCTACATGTGCTTTAGGTGTACCTGTTTTATCGTCAATCGTTTGCCAAAGACCTGTAATATCAGCTGCAAAAGTAGCTGTATTTATTCCCACTAGGAGCAAAGCTCCAACAAAAAATTTCCCCATAATCAAAAAATCCTTTTAGATTTGAAAGATCCATCTTATTTGTAATTAATAACGGGTTCAATGTTTATTTAAACTACTTTTTAATCAGTGTATTCCAAAAGATAACATGAAGGTTGGTAGCCAAATAGCAGTAAATACACCGTTTAATGCCATGCCAAATGCCGCATAACGACCTGCTACAGGTCCACGTTGCCAAGCCTGAGCAGTTCCAATTGCATGTGCAGCTAAGCCTAGAGCTAAACCTGAAGCTCTTTCATCGTGTATATGCTTAAGTAAAAATGGTGAAAATGCTGCACCAATAACTCCGGATAAAATTACAATGAGAGTGACTAATGTCTCTGGAGCATGTAATAAGGTCGCGATGTTTAAAGCAATTGGGGTGGTTACTGCACGTGTAGCAAAAGCCAAAATAGTCGGCTCAGACATATGCAATAGGTAAGCAAGGCCCATTGGTAAAGCAACGGCACTAATGCTGGCAAAGCATAAAATACCAATCACCGATTTAAGAGGTAAATCGTCATAACGCATTGCAGCCAAAGGTATAGCTAAAGCAACCGTGACATATCCTAATAAATGGCTAAATAAATCATTTACGTAAAGTCGATATTCTTCATAGGGAACTTTCAAGATTGATAATAGCCCAATGACAATGAACATGCCGAAAACTAAAAGAGGAACTTGAGGAAAGCGGCGGTTTAATGGTTTTGCACAAAGGTAGCCAACTAAAGTGATCAAAAATCCATAAAGAATCATAAACATTTTATTCTCCTTATAACCAATGTTTTGCCATTTTTGCATAGACCCACAAGGGTATAAGGGTGCTCACTACCAAAACAAAAAGAAATAGCGGAATTTCTTTACCCATATGCACCAGCATAATTAAGGAGCCTGCACAAATGGGTAAAAAAGCAAAACCACTTTCTTTCATGACTTTATTGTTAGTATCGACAAGTCTTAGCGGGATTTTCTTAAATTTACGCCAAATGAGTAAAACGATAAGTAAACTAATTAAACCTACCAGATTGCCTAGCTCTGGATGACCAAAAGCACGCATAACGACGACTGAGCCTTCGCGAAAACCGATAATAAGTAGTAAAGTTCCTACCCATGCTGCCCAGTCTATACTTTTGATCTTATCCATATTTTTTATCTCTAAAAGTTTACTTATCAAGTTTTAACTGATCTAGTGCTTGATTTCAAACTCTTCCAGTGGCCTTTTAAACTGACTTGCGCGTTCACCTAATATCTCATCTATAGGGAGTTTGGCTTGGCGAATTAACTGCTCAAGCTTATGAGGTGCAATTCGTATATCGATATGTAATAGCCCTTCATCGTCATAATGCTCAGATTGAATGACATTTAAAGCATAAAGTTGAGTACGCAATTTGCCATAAGCAGGTTTAAGTACCAATGAGAAGTGTTGAAGTTGTCCCATTAGACATTCTTGTACGGCTTGGCGAAGTAAATCTAGACCTAACCCTGAGTGTGCAGATACATAAACACGATCTGGAACATGGGGCTCTGAATAAATAATTTTTGCCTCTTCGCCACTCAAATCAATTTTGTTATAAACACGAAGTACGGGTGCATCCGCGCCAATTTCCTTCAATACACCTTCAACGGCTTCAATCTGGTCAAGCATGTCATGACTACTACTATCGATGACATGTAAAAGCAGGGTAGCTTCAAGCGTTTCTTCTAAAGTTGCTTTAAATGATTCGACCAAATCATGTTGTAAGTTTCGTACGAACCCTACAGTATCTGCTAGAACCACCGTACCAATTCCATCCCATTCTAGACGACGTAAGGTTGGATCAAGTGTTGCAAATAGTTGGTCGGCTGCATATACATCACTTTTCGCTAAAATATTAAATAAGGTTGATTTACCCGCGTTGGTATAACCGACTAATGAAACAGTTGGGATCGAAGCTTTTTGTCTTGCAGCTCGTCCTTGCATACGGGTTTGATGGACTTTCTCTAACTTATCTTTTAACTGGGTAATACGGACACGAATGAGACGACGGTCTGTTTCGAGTTGTGATTCACCGGGACCTCGTAAACCAATACCACCTTTTTGTTGTTCAAAATCAGCAGACCAACCACGGATTAAACGGGTTGATAAATGTTTTAACTGAGCAAGTTCAACTTGTAATTTACCTTCATGGGTCCGCGCGCGCTGGGCAAAAATATCTAAGATGAGACCGGTGCGGTCAATAACGCGGCATTTTAAAATCTTTTCTAAATTACGCTCTTGGGCAGGGGTTAATGCATGATCAAAAATAACAAGACTTGCTTCTAAGTCCTGAACTTGTTCTGCAATCTCATCAACTTTACCTGAACCAATAAAAAACTTAGGGTCCGGTTTATTACGTTGAACTTTAATGTGCTCAAGAATATCTGCACCAGCTGACTGTGCAAGTAGAGCAAATTCTTCGGCATCCAGATCATCTAATAATTGTACAGACACACTCACTAATATTGTGCGTTCACCGCCTTGATGCCGATCAACATATTCCACGTGGCTATAAATCCTGAATAAGGTAAAACTTTATTCTAGAGGAAACTTGAGCAAAAGGGGAAAGGGTTTACTCTTATTCTTTAGATTAACTACAGCGCATTTTATTTTTATTTGTGTCTATCACACAGCGATGCAAGTTTATTCCGAAACGTATAGAATGGCTCGAGATGGGTATAACAATGATTGATCGTTAGTGAAATTTTATGACTCAAACGCAAAGTATAGTGAATTCAACGTTAAAGAAATTTTCAAAAATAGGTTTATACGGAAAAAAAGTTACTTCAGCGACTGCGGCAATCAGTGAAGGTTTTTACTTAGTTTATCGTCATGGACTTTATAAAGATCCAAATAACCCTGTTAACACTCGATATGTTCAATATTTCTGTCGTCGTTTATGCCAAGTATTTAATCTTGAAGTTCAAGTACATGGCACAATTCCCAGAGAGCCCGCTTTATGGGTGAGTAACCATATTTCTTGGCTTGATATCGCCGTTTTAGGTTCAGGTGCACGTGTCTTCTTCTTAGCTAAAGCCGAGATAGAAAAGTGGCCTATTCTTGGCAATTTGGCGAAAGGTGGGGGCACCTTATTTATTAAACGTGGATCAGGTGACTCCATTAAAATTCGAGAGCAAATTACCGAATTTTTAAAACAAAATATTCCAGTTTTATTTTTCCCTGAAGCGACTACTACAGATGGCCATTCTGTTAAGCGGGTTCATGGTCGTTTACTCGGAGCTGCTATCGAAGCTCAGCGTCCGGTACAGGTATGTTTAATCTGTTACGTAAACCGTCATGGTGAGTTAGATACCGTTGCACCATTTATTGGTGAGATGTCATTCGTTGAGCATATTCAACGTGTGCTAGAAATGCCGAAAGTAACAGCTCATTTACTTACACTTCCTCCTATTTCGGTAGAAGGCCATGATGTAAAAAGTTTGACTCAAGAAGTACAAGAAAAAATGGTTGAAGGATTGGCTCAATTACATAAAAAAGTACTTAAGCCAAAAAGTTAATTACATAAAACCTTCGAGTGGCAGCCATGATAGTAGTTTCATGCCTGCCTTTTGCCACCATTTCATTTCTGGTTCTTTTTTATAAATTACAGGGCCTTTTGGAGTTTCCTGTTGCCAGTAAATATGATTGTTTGGATCGAGCTTTAATTTATAAGCATATTTGTTTAAGTTTTCATCCATCGTATGGTGAATTGTTTTGGCCAGTGATGGACTATCTAAAATTACGCCAATTTCAGTATTTAAATACGCCGAACGTGGGTCAAAGTTGAATGAACCAATAAAAACCTGTTCATCTAATGCCATAAGTTTGGTGTGTAAACTTGAGCGGCTTAAACCTTTCATGTTTACTTTCGCTTTGGTTGCCAGTTCATCCGTATTCTTATTCAAATCGCGTTTATCTGGAGTCGGTAAAAACTCATACAGTTGAACGCCGTTTTTCAAAAGTTCTTTACGATATTTTCCATAAAACGCATGAACAACAGCTACGTCATTTGCTTTGAATGAGTTTGTTAAAACTCGAACTTCTACACCTTCTTTAGCAAGCGTACTTAAAATTTTAGCGCCTTGCTTTTCTGGAATAAAATAAGCCGAAATCAGGTCAACATTGCTTTCTGGTTTTTCCAAATGGTTAATCAATTGGAAATTTAAATGTTCTTCTTTTTTCGCTTTTGATCTAATTTTATCAGGTGAGTCTTTCACAACCTCTGCTTTAACCCAATCAAATTTAATATTACGGTCTAACCATTTATCAAAAGCATGTGATCTAGAGGTTAAGTCAAGGAAGTTCTGAACGGTGGCTTGTTGATAATGAGCATCAAGTTGTTGTTTTAAGCTTTCGTAGCGCAAACGGTGTTGTTGAGCACTGACGATACTTTGGACTGAATATGCATATTCATGATTCCAGTAGTCATCAAAAGAATTCACGATATCATCAACGGCAGCACCAACCAACATGACATCGACGTCAGAAAATTGATAACTGTCGCTGACGTTGTAATACTGATTTGTCATATTGCGCCCACCAATAAGCGCAACCTGATTATCAGCAATAAAGCTCTTGTTATGCATACGACGATTGATACGTTTTAAGTCTAAAATCATATCCATCGCGCGATATTTGCGGAAACGGTATGGGTTAAATAATTTAACTTCAATATTTTTATGTTGAGAAAGCGCGAGTAACACGCCTTCCATCTTTTTAGCATTATTATCGTCAATTAATAAACGTACTTTAACACCACGATCAGCAGCACGAATAATTGCATGTAAAGCTAAAGCACCGACTTTATCGTTATCCCAAATATAGTACTGTAAATCTAAAGTCTTTTCGGCTTTATCAATCAGCCTTAAGCGAGCCGCGAGTGCTTCTAAGGGATCATTTAAAAGATGATAACCCGTTAAATTCGGATTTTTTTCACGTAAAGGCGTAATAATTTTTGAAAGAGAAGTTTGAGATGTATCGATATCTCGTGCGTACTGGATTGGTTCAGGGCTATGTTTGGGTAATGTGCTACAACCTGTCAAAGCCACAGCGAAACTTGAACATACGACTATAGAAGCTTTAATCAAAAAGCCTTTAGCCAGTTGATGAGTTTGAAGCTGTTTGGAATGAAAGGATTGTGCCATAATCAATACATACGATAAGGTGAGCTAGAGTATAATTCGTGCATATTGAAAGATAAATATTGAATTTGATTACTAGCAATCAATATAAGATAAGTCGAGAATCGTAATGTGGAACCCAAATTCAATCATCTTTTGTTTTTACCTTATTTTTTCAATACTTGCTCTCTGGGGAATTATTGAAGCCTGGGTTCATCAATCACGTACTGAAACGATTCATCCATTTAAAGCTTTTGTTCACTTACTTGCTTTTTATCTATCTTATCTTCTTGTTCCACTTTGGTTCTTTAATTTATACGCTGGTTGGATAGGTTATTACTCAATTCATGAAACCATTTTTATCTTTTTATTAAGTGGTATTCTCATTTACGCACGTTTTATAGAGCCACATATGGTACGTGTCGATGTTCACCAATATCGTTTAAATCCAGATCGCCATTTTGCTAAACCTGTAAAAGTCGCTTTAATTGCAGACTTACATATAGGCCTATTCTCTGGGCATGAACGTCAACTCAAAATCATTGTGAAAAAGCTTAATGAACAACAGCCAGACTTAGTAGTTGTGGCAGGAGACTGGACTTATGAGCCAGAAGATAAGCTAGTACAGGAACTGAGTGTACTTAAAGATATTAAAGCTCCAGTTTATTCAGTTCCAGGGAACCATGACGAGCAATATCCAGGTCCGCCTATTCAACAATTATTAAAAGATGCACTTCACTACAATGATGTAATGGACATTGAAGGAAAAATTGTTGAGTTTGATGAGTTTCGTTTAATCGGGATTGGTGACTTATGGGCAGGGAAAACCGATATGCGTTCAATGCCAGACTTACCTCAAGATAAACCATGGTTAATTCTTTCCCATAACCCTGATACGGTAGATATGGTCCCTAAATTACCTAATCGCCCTTTAATGTTGTCAGGTCATACACATGGAGGGCAGGTCGAACTTCCGTGGGTAACCAACTATATTATGAAAAAAGTATCAATTTTAGGCCATAAACGTGGTTTCTATTCGCATGAACACGCCGATGTATTTGTTACCGTAGGAACAGGTATGGTTGGAATACCATTAAGATTTCGTGTACCGCCTACTATTGATATTATTGAACTTGTATAAAACAAAAAAGCCAATCACAAAGGATTGGCTTTTTTATAATGGAAAATTTAAGGAATAATTACGATAGCAACACGACGATTAATTGCTCGATTTTCATTGGTTGTATTCGGTACATACGGTTGAGTTGAACCACGTCCAATAACGTAAATATTTTCCTTTTTAAAACCGTGAGTCAAGAAGAGGTTCGCAACACTTTGTGCACGTTCTTCAGATAACTTTTGGTTGTATTCAGGATTACCTACATCGTCAGTGTGACCAACGATTTTTAATTTATTCAAATCATATTTATTTAATTGATTTGCTAAACGTGTAAGCTCTGCTTCATGACTTTGTTTTAATGTTGCGTCATTAAAATCAAATAATAAGCGTTCTGGTAAACCTAGAGTCCAGCCTTCATTAGTAAGTACAAACCCCTCTTTTTTTAGCATTTTTACTTGACGATATTTCAAAGGACCAAAACTCAAGCAACCTGCAAGCGCAATGCACAGCAATGCAATAAAGGAGAGTTTCAAAGATCTTGTATTCATAAATTAGCCTAAATTTAATTCTCTGGTTTATAAATAAACCAATGTTGCTCAGAAGTCTTAGCCTTATACATCGCTTGATCTGCTTGCATAATAAAATCTTCTGGACTAGACGCAAATTGGGATAAAGCAATCCCTACACTAAAACTGAAATAAATCGTTTGATCATTTAGATGCAAAGGTTCTTTACAGCTTTCGAGTAAATTTTCAGCAATAGATATTAAATGATCGGCATGCGTAATGGAATGCAAAATAACCGCAAATTCATCACCGCCTAAACGGGCAATAAAATCTTGATGACGTAAACGCGTTTGTAACCTTTTCGCCATCTCTTTTAAAACCTCATCCCCAGCTAAATGTCCGAACTGATCATTAATTGATTTGAAGTTATTGTTATCTATAAACAATAAGGCTGACTTATTGTCAAAATCCTTATCTTCAAATATATCTAATAGTATTTGATAAAAATAATGTCTATTCGGTAATAGGGTCAGCTGGTCATGATGAGCTTGAAACGATAATTTACGATTTTCCTTTTGCAGTTGATTATCCCAAATCTGAATTTCTTCAAGTAACTCATTAAAAACAGTATTTAGGTCTTGAAACTCTTTAATTCGGTTATAAGGAAAACGAAGGTTATAAGCTTTTTGTTCACTCACGATTTGAGCAATATTTGTGAGTGGATAAATCGCTTGCATAATTTGACGATAAGTCAAATTCACTGACCACCACAATGCACAAACAATAAACAGCATCGCAATAGCAAGGCCGACCATAATCATCTTTAAAAATTGCAATATTTTTTCAGAACTACCAAAAAGGGTGAGTTCACCTACATTCTGTTGATGATGATAAATCGTTAAATGTACCGGCTCATTTAAAAACCAGTGATCAAACCATTTCTCTAACACCGAAGTTTGACTCGACAACTTAAAACTTTGAGCAATCAGGTGATGTTCAGAATCATAAATATGAATTGCTCGAATAGAGTGATCATTTGTGTATTCATTTAAGATTTGTTCAATCGTGATCTTATCGTTAAACACAACGGCAGGCTGAATACGCTCAAGAAGAGTATGGCTAAGTAATTGCAAATTTTGTTTTGCATAAGTTTCCATCGTAAAAACGGAAATTGATACAAATGTAAAAGAGCAAATAAAAAAAGTTATAGCAAAGATCGTAAATTGAGACTTTCTAAAAAGTGCATGTAGCGAAGTGGATTGATACAACTTAGATATCATAATCCTTACTCCGCGTTCTTAGCCAAGAGTAAAACCCTTGGATCAATATGGACCTTGGAATGGCTTAATGCATCTAAGTTAACTTTAAAAGTGGTGTAATTATTTTGATTATATAAACAAAAGATACTACCAACTTCACATTCTGGATTATTAATACTTAAAGAAAGCAAAGAACGATATGGATAATTCTGAATTAAGTTTTGCTGCTGCTGAGGTGGTGTGGTAGAAAAATAAACAGCCTGGCAATGCGATTTAGAAAAATCTTTAGCATTAACGGTTTGTACACGATAGTTATAAGATAATTGTTGAATATAAGACTGGAAGGTAGAAGTAATTGATGCATTATCAATTACACAAAGAGTAGGCGTGCTTACATTCTCCCATTTGCTATAACTTAAAATAGATAAAGTGAGCACATAAAAGTTATGTTTTGAATTGGCATAAGCAGGCCCACTCGTAGCAAACACTACAAGTATGCAAAATAATACTTTCTTAGCGGAGTGCCACATGGTGAGTTAATGCCAAATCAATTGCACGAATAATCTATTCTACATGAAGTTGAATAACTAAAAAAAGTTTAATATCTCATCTAATATCCAGTGAAAAGCCTAAAAAATGTACGCTTGATATGAAATGCTATAAAAAGGGGTTGCAAAGGGAATGAGATGGTCTATAATGCACATCCATCGGCGGTGATGCAGATAGAAACTTGTTGAAAAACAGTTACTTGTGATTAGATTGATTGCTTTAAGTGATGAATTTGATGATGAGATGGTTTAGAGAATGAGTTTTAAAAAATATCGAAATTACCTGTTGACTTTTAAGAGATTAAGAGTAATATAGCCGACCTAGCTTGCTGGTGACGAACCAGTAAGAAGATCATTAAGAGAATTGAAGAACAACTTGTGTGGATTTTTACTGATTGATTAATCGAAATAATTTTCATTGATTGATTGGTTTAAATTACTCGAAGTTTATTTGAGCGAAATTTAAGTCAGTAATTGATGAGCCAGAATTGGCACCTTGTCTATAAATAAGGTGCAAAATGATTTTAACTGAAGAGTTTGATCATGGCTCAGATTGAACGCTGGCGGCAGGCTTAACACATGCAAGTCGAGCGGGGGAAGGTAGCTTGCTACTGGACCTAGCGGCGGACGGGTGAGTAATGCTTAGGAATCTGCCTATTAGTGGGGGACAACATCTCGAAAGGGATGCTAATACCGCATACGTCCTACGGGAGAAAGCAGGGGATCTTCGGACCTTGCGCTAATAGATGAGCCTAAGTCGGATTAGCTAGTTGGTGGGGTAAAGGCCTACCAAGGCGACGATCTGTAGCGGGTCTGAGAGGATGATCCGCCACACTGGGACTGAGACACGGCCCAGACTCCTACGGGAGGCAGCAGTGGGGAATATTGGACAATGGGGGGAACCCTGATCCAGCCATGCCGCGTGTGTGAAGAAGGCCTTATGGTTGTAAAGCACTTTAAGCGAGGAGGAGGCTACTCTAGTTAATACCTAGGGATAGTGGACGTTACTCGCAGAATAAGCACCGGCTAACTCTGTGCCAGCAGCCGCGGTAATACAGAGGGTGCGAGCGTTAATCGGATTTACTGGGCGTAAAGCGTGCGTAGGCGGCTTATTAAGTCGGATGTGAAATCCCCGAGCTTAACTTGGGAATTGCATTCGATACTGGTGAGCTAGAGTATGGGAGAGGATGGTAGAATTCCAGGTGTAGCGGTGAAATGCGTAGAGATCTGGAGGAATACCGATGGCGAAGGCAGCCATCTGGCCTAATACTGACGCTGAGGTACGAAAGCATGGGGAGCAAACAGGATTAGATACCCTGGTAGTCCATGCCGTAAACGATGTCTACTAGCCGTTGGGGCCTTTGAGGCTTTAGTGGCGCAGCTAACGCGATAAGTAGACCGCCTGGGGAGTACGGTCGCAAGACTAAAACTCAAATGAATTGACGGGGGCCCGCACAAGCGGTGGAGCATGTGGTTTAATTCGATGCAACGCGAAGAACCTTACCTGGCCTTGACATACTAGAAACTTTCCAGAGATGGATTGGTGCCTTCGGGAATCTAGATACAGGTGCTGCATGGCTGTCGTCAGCTCGTGTCGTGAGATGTTGGGTTAAGTCCCGCAACGAGCGCAACCCTTTTCCTTACTTGCCAGCATTTCGGATGGGAACTTTAAGGATACTGCCAGTGACAAACTGGAGGAAGGCGGGGACGACGTCAAGTCATCATGGCCCTTACGGCCAGGGCTACACACGTGCTACAATGGTCGGTACAAAGGGTTGCTACACAGCGATGTGATGCTAATCTCAAAAAGCCGATCGTAGTCCGGATTGGAGTCTGCAACTCGACTCCATGAAGTCGGAATCGCTAGTAATCGCGGATCAGAATGCCGCGGTGAATACGTTCCCGGGCCTTGTACACACCGCCCGTCACACCATGGGAGTTTGTTGCACCAGAAGTAGCTAGCCTAACTGCAAAGAGGGCGGTTACCACGGTGTGGCCGATGACTGGGGTGAAGTCGTAACAAGGTAGCCGTAGGGGAACCTGCGGCTGGATCACCTCCTTAACGAAAGATTGACGATTGGTAAGAATCCACAACAAGTTGTTCTTCATAGATGTATCTGAGGGTCTGTAGCTCAGTTGGTTAGAGCACACGCTTGATAAGCGTGGGGTCACAAGTTCAAGTCTTGTCAGACCCACCATGACTTTGACTGGTTGAAGTTATAGATAAAAGATACATGATTGATGATGTAAGCTGGGGACTTAGCTTAGTTGGTAGAGCGCCTGCTTTGCACGCAGGAGGTCAGGAGTTCGACTCTCCTAGTCTCCACCAGAACTTAAGATAAGTTCGGATTACAGAAATTAGTAAATAAAGATTGAGATCTTGGTTTATTAACTTCTGTGATTTCATTATCACGGTAATTAGTGTGATCTGACGAAGACACATTAACTCATTAACAGATTGGCAAAATTGAGTCTGAAATAAATTGTTCACTCAAGAGTTTAGGTTAAGCAATTAATCTAGATGAATTGAGAACTAGCAAATTAACTGAATCAAGCGTTTTGGTATGTGAATTTAGATTGAAGCTGTACGGTGCTTAAGTGCACAGTGCTCTAAACTGAAATGTTGAAGTTACTAACTTGTAGGTAACATCGACTGTTTGGGGTTGTATAGTCAAGTAATTAAGTGCATGTGGTGGATGCCTTGGCAGTCAGAGGCGATGAAAGACGTGATAGCCTGCGAAAAGCTCCGGGGAGGCGGCAAATATCCTTTGATCCGGAGATGTCTGAATGGGGGAACCCACCTACTTTAAGGTAGGTATTGCAACATGAATACATAGTGTTGCAAGGCGAACGAGGGGAAGTGAAACATCTCAGTACCCTTAGGAAAAGAAATCAATTGAGATTCCCTCAGTAGCGGCGAGCGAACGGGGATCAGCCCATTAAGTTATGTGTGTTTTAGTGGAACGCTCTGGGAAGTGCGAACGTAGAGGGTGATATTCCCGTACACGAAAGGGCACACATAATGATGACGAGTAGGGCGAGGCACGTGAAACCTTGTCTGAATATGGGGGGACCATCCTCCAAGGCTAAATACTCCTGACTGACCGATAGTGAACCAGTACCGTGAGGGAAAGGCGAAAAGAACCCCTGTGAGGGGAGTGAAATAGATCCTGAAACCGCATGCATACAAGCAGTGGGAGCACCTTCGTGGTGTGACTGCGTACCTTTTGTATAATGGGTCAGCGACTTATATTCAGTAGCGAGGTTAACCGTATAGGGGAGCCGTAGAGAAATCGAGTCTTAATAGGGCGTTTAGTTGCTGGGTATAGACCCGAAACCAGGCGATCTATCCATGAGCAGGTTGAAGGTTGGGTAACACTAACTGGAGGACCGAACCCACTGTCGTTGAAAAGCCAGGGGATGACTTGTGGATAGGGGTGAAAGGCTAATCAAGCCTGGTGATAGCTGGTTCTCCCCGAAAGCTATTTAGGTAGCGCCTCGGACGAATACCATAGGGGGTAGAGCACTGTTTCGGCTAGGGGGTCATCCCGACTTACCAAACCGATGCAAACTCCGAATACCTATGAGTACTATCCGGGAGACAGACTGCGGGTGCTAACGTCCGTAGTCAAGAGGAAAACAATCCAGACCGCCAGCTAAGGCCCCAAAATCATAGTTAAGTGGGAAACGATGTGGGAAGGCATAGACAGCTAGGAGGTTGGCTTAGAAGCAGCCACCCTTTAAAGAAAGCGTAATAGCTCACTAGTCGAGTCGGCCTGCGCGGAAGATGTAACGGGGCTAAAACTATGTGCCGAAGCTGCGGATGTATACTTTGTATACGTGGTAGGGGAGCGTTCTGTAAGCCGATGAAGGTGTGTTGAGAAGCATGCTGGAGGTATCAGAAGTGCGAATGCTGACGTGAGTAACGACAAAACGGGTGAAAAACCCGTTCGCCGAAAGACCAAGGGTTCCAGTCCAACGTTAATCGGGGCTGGGTGAGTCGACCCCTAAGGCGAGGCCGAAAGGCGTAGTCGATGGGAAAATGGTTAATATTCCATTACTTCTGTGTAATGCGATGAGAGGACGGAGAAGGCTAAATCAGCCTGGCGTTGGTTGTCCAGGTGAAAGGATGTAGGCATGTATCTTAGGCAAATCCGGGGTACTCTATGCTGAGATCTGATAGCAAGCTGTACTTGTACAGCGAAGTGGTTGATGCCATGCTTCCAGGAAAAGTCTCTAAGCTTCAGTTACACAGGAATCGTACCCGAAACCGACACAGGTGGTCAGGTCGAGTAGACCAAGGCGCTTGAGAGAACTCTGCTGAAGGAACTAGGCAAAATGGTACCGTAACTTCGGGAGAAGGTACGCTGTTGTTGGTGATGGAACTCGCTTCCTGAGCTGACGACAGCCGCAGAAACCAGGCCGCTGCAACTGTTTATTAAAAACATAGCACTCTGCAAACACGAAAGTGGACGTATAGGGTGTGATGCCTGCCCGGTGCTGGAAGGTTAATTGATGGGGTTAGCGTAAGCGAAGCTCTTGATCGAAGCCCCAGTAAACGGCGGCCGTAACTATAACGGTCCTAAGGTAGCGAAATTCCTTGTCGGGTAAGTTCCGACCTGCACGAATGGCATAATGATGGCGGCGCTGTCTCCAGCAGAGGCTCAGTGAAATCGAAATCGCTGTGAAGATGCAGTGTACCCGCGGCTAGACGGAAAGACCCCGTGAACCTTTACTGCAGCTTGACACTGAACTTTGACCTTACTTGTGTAGGATAGGTGGGAGGCTTTGAAGCTGGAACGCTAGTTCCAGTGGAGCCGTCCTTGAAATACCACCCTGGTAATGTTGAGGTTCTAACTCTGTCCCGTGATCCGGGACGAGGACCGTGTCTGGTGGGTAGTTTGACTGGGGCGGTCTCCTCCTAAAGAGTAACGGAGGAGTACGAAGGTGCGCTCAGCGTGGTCGGAAATCACGCGTAGAGTATAAAGGCAAAAGCGCGCTTAACTGCGAGACCCACAAGTCGAGCAGGTACGAAAGTAGGTCTTAGTGATCCGGTGGTTCTGTATGGAAGGGCCATCGCTCAACGGATAAAAGGTACTCTGGGGATAACAGGCTGATACCGCCCAAGAGTTCATATCGACGGCGGTGTTTGGCACCTCGATGTCGGCTCATCTCATCCTGGGGCTGAAGCAGGTCCCAAGGGTATGGCTGTTCGCCATTTAAAGAGGTACGCGAGCTGGGTTTAGAACGTCGTGAGACAGTTCGGTCCCTATCTACCGTGGGCGCTGGAAATTTGAGAGGATCTGCTCCTAGTACGAGAGGACCAGAGTGGACGAACCTCTGGTGTACCGGTTGTGACGCCAGTCGCATCGCCGGGTAGCTATGTTCGGAAGGGATAACCGCTGAAAGCATCTAAGCGGGAAGCCTACCTCAAGATAAGATTTCCCTAGGACTTTATGTCCTCTAAAGAGCCGTTCGAGACTAGGACGTTGATAGGTTGGATGTGGAAGCATAGTGATATGTGAAGCTGACCAATACTAATTGCTCGTGAGGCTTGACTATACAACACCCAAGCAGTTGTATATGAAGCATCAATCGATTCTTAAATATGCAAGACAACTTGATTTAGTTATACCTCTAGCTAAAATGAACAAGTAAAGTAAGATTCAATCAGCCCAGTCTGTTACAGATTTGGAAAACGCTTCGGCATCAAATAAGACCCAAGCAAGTATCCATAAACAGTTGTGCTGGCGACCATAGCAAGAGTGAACCACCTGATCCCTTCCCGAACTCAGAAGTGAAACCTCTTAGCGCTGATGGTAGTGTGGGATTACCCATGTGAGAGTAAGTCATCGCCAGCTCATTATTC
>NZ_JAKTIJ010000041.1:0-145535 GCF_027855275.1 Acinetobacter sp. AOR12_HL
GAATAATGAGCTGGCGATGACTTACTCTCACATGGGTAATCCCACACTACCATCAGCGCTAAGAGGTTTCACTTCTGAGTTCGGGAAGGGATCAGGTGGTTCACTCTTGCTATGGTCGCCAGCACAACTGTTTATGGATACTTGCTTGGGTCTTATTTGATGCCGAAGCGTTTTCCAAATCTGTAACAGACTGGGCTGATTGAATCTTACTTTACTTGTTCATTTTAGCTAGAGGTATAACTAAATCAAGTTGTCTTGCATATTTAAGAATCGATTGATGCTTCATATACAACTGCTTGGGTGTTGTATAGTCAAGCCTCACGAGCAATTAGTATTGGTCAGCTTCACATATCACTATGCTTCCACATCCAACCTATCAACGTCCTAGTCTCGAACGGCTCTTTAGAGGACATAAAGTCCTAGGGAAATCTTATCTTGAGGTAGGCTTCCCGCTTAGATGCTTTCAGCGGTTATCCCTTCCGAACATAGCTACCCGGCGATGCGACTGGCGTCACAACCGGTACACCAGAGGTTCGTCCACTCTGGTCCTCTCGTACTAGGAGCAGATCCTCTCAAATTTCCAGCGCCCACGGTAGATAGGGACCGAACTGTCTCACGACGTTCTAAACCCAGCTCGCGTACCTCTTTAAATGGCGAACAGCCATACCCTTGGGACCTGCTTCAGCCCCAGGATGAGATGAGCCGACATCGAGGTGCCAAACACCGCCGTCGATATGAACTCTTGGGCGGTATCAGCCTGTTATCCCCAGAGTACCTTTTATCCGTTGAGCGATGGCCCTTCCATACAGAACCACCGGATCACTAAGACCTACTTTCGTACCTGCTCGACTTGTGGGTCTCGCAGTTAAGCGCGCTTTTGCCTTTATACTCTACGCGTGATTTCCGACCACGCTGAGCGCACCTTCGTACTCCTCCGTTACTCTTTAGGAGGAGACCGCCCCAGTCAAACTACCCACCAGACACGGTCCTCGTCCCGGATCACGGGACAGAGTTAGAACCTCAACATTACCAGGGTGGTATTTCAAGGACGGCTCCACTGGAACTAGCGTTCCAGCTTCAAAGCCTCCCACCTATCCTACACAAGTAAGGTCAAAGTTCAGTGTCAAGCTGCAGTAAAGGTTCACGGGGTCTTTCCGTCTAGCCGCGGGTACACTGCATCTTCACAGCGATTTCGATTTCACTGAGCCTCTGCTGGAGACAGCGCCGCCATCATTATGCCATTCGTGCAGGTCGGAACTTACCCGACAAGGAATTTCGCTACCTTAGGACCGTTATAGTTACGGCCGCCGTTTACTGGGGCTTCGATCAAGAGCTTCGCTTACGCTAACCCCATCAATTAACCTTCCAGCACCGGGCAGGCATCACACCCTATACGTCCACTTTCGTGTTTGCAGAGTGCTATGTTTTTAATAAACAGTTGCAGCGGCCTGGTTTCTGCGGCTGTCGTCAGCTCAGGAAGCGAGTTCCATCACCAACAACAGCGTACCTTCTCCCGAAGTTACGGTACCATTTTGCCTAGTTCCTTCAGCAGAGTTCTCTCAAGCGCCTTGGTCTACTCGACCTGACCACCTGTGTCGGTTTCGGGTACGATTCCTGTGTAACTGAAGCTTAGAGACTTTTCCTGGAAGCATGGCATCAACCACTTCGCTGTACAAGTACAGCTTGCTATCAGATCTCAGCATAGAGTACCCCGGATTTGCCTAAGATACATGCCTACATCCTTTCACCTGGACAACCAACGCCAGGCTGATTTAGCCTTCTCCGTCCTCTCATCGCATTACACAGAAGTAATGGAATATTAACCATTTTCCCATCGACTACGCCTTTCGGCCTCGCCTTAGGGGTCGACTCACCCAGCCCCGATTAACGTTGGACTGGAACCCTTGGTCTTTCGGCGAACGGGTTTTTCACCCGTTTTGTCGTTACTCACGTCAGCATTCGCACTTCTGATACCTCCAGCATGCTTCTCAACACACCTTCATCGGCTTACAGAACGCTCCCCTACCACGTATACAAAGTATACATCCGCAGCTTCGGCACATAGTTTTAGCCCCGTTACATCTTCCGCGCAGGCCGACTCGACTAGTGAGCTATTACGCTTTCTTTAAAGGGTGGCTGCTTCTAAGCCAACCTCCTAGCTGTCTATGCCTTCCCACATCGTTTCCCACTTAACTATGATTTTGGGGCCTTAGCTGGCGGTCTGGATTGTTTTCCTCTTGACTACGGACGTTAGCACCCGCAGTCTGTCTCCCGGATAGTACTCATAGGTATTCGGAGTTTGCATCGGTTTGGTAAGTCGGGATGACCCCCTAGCCGAAACAGTGCTCTACCCCCTATGGTATTCGTCCGAGGCGCTACCTAAATAGCTTTCGGGGAGAACCAGCTATCACCAGGCTTGATTAGCCTTTCACCCCTATCCACAAGTCATCCCCTGGCTTTTCAACGACAGTGGGTTCGGTCCTCCAGTTAGTGTTACCCAACCTTCAACCTGCTCATGGATAGATCGCCTGGTTTCGGGTCTATACCCAGCAACTAAACGCCCTATTAAGACTCGATTTCTCTACGGCTCCCCTATACGGTTAACCTCGCTACTGAATATAAGTCGCTGACCCATTATACAAAAGGTACGCAGTCACACCACGAAGGTGCTCCCACTGCTTGTATGCATGCGGTTTCAGGATCTATTTCACTCCCCTCACAGGGGTTCTTTTCGCCTTTCCCTCACGGTACTGGTTCACTATCGGTCAGTCAGGAGTATTTAGCCTTGGAGGATGGTCCCCCCATATTCAGACAAGGTTTCACGTGCCTCGCCCTACTCGTCATCATTATGTGTGCCCTTTCGTGTACGGGAATATCACCCTCTACGTTCGCACTTCCCAGAGCGTTCCACTAAAACACACATAACTTAATGGGCTGATCCCCGTTCGCTCGCCGCTACTGAGGGAATCTCAATTGATTTCTTTTCCTAAGGGTACTGAGATGTTTCACTTCCCCTCGTTCGCCTTGCAACACTATGTATTCATGTTGCAATACCTACCTTAAAGTAGGTGGGTTCCCCCATTCAGACATCTCCGGATCAAAGGATATTTGCCGCCTCCCCGGAGCTTTTCGCAGGCTATCACGTCTTTCATCGCCTCTGACTGCCAAGGCATCCACCACATGCACTTAATTACTTGACTATACAACCCCAAACAGTCGATGTTACCTACAAGTTAGTAACTTCAACATTTCAGTTTAGAGCACTGTGCACTTAAGCACCGTACAGCTTCAATCTAAATTCACATACCAAAACGCTTGATTCAGTTAATTTGCTAGTTCTCAATTCATCTAGATTAATTGCTTAACCTAAACTCTTGAGTGAACAATTTATTTCAGACTCAATTTTGCCAATCTGTTAATGAGTTAATGTGTCTTCGTCAGATCACACTAATTACCGTGATAATGAAATCACAGAAGTTAATAAACCAAGATCTCAATCTTTATTTACTAATTTCTGTAATCCGAACTTATCTTAAGTTCTGGTGGAGACTAGGAGAGTCGAACTCCTGACCTCCTGCGTGCAAAGCAGGCGCTCTACCAACTAAGCTAAGTCCCCAGCTTACATCATCAATCATGTATCTTTTATCTATAACTTCAACCAGTCAAAGTCATGGTGGGTCTGACAAGACTTGAACTTGTGACCCCACGCTTATCAAGCGTGTGCTCTAACCAACTGAGCTACAGACCCTCAGATACATCTATGAAGAACAACTTGTTGTGGATTCTTACCAATCGTCAATCTTTCGTTAAGGAGGTGATCCAGCCGCAGGTTCCCCTACGGCTACCTTGTTACGACTTCACCCCAGTCATCGGCCACACCGTGGTAACCGCCCTCTTTGCAGTTAGGCTAGCTACTTCTGGTGCAACAAACTCCCATGGTGTGACGGGCGGTGTGTACAAGGCCCGGGAACGTATTCACCGCGGCATTCTGATCCGCGATTACTAGCGATTCCGACTTCATGGAGTCGAGTTGCAGACTCCAATCCGGACTACGATCGGCTTTTTGAGATTAGCATCACATCGCTGTGTAGCAACCCTTTGTACCGACCATTGTAGCACGTGTGTAGCCCTGGCCGTAAGGGCCATGATGACTTGACGTCGTCCCCGCCTTCCTCCAGTTTGTCACTGGCAGTATCCTTAAAGTTCCCATCCGAAATGCTGGCAAGTAAGGAAAAGGGTTGCGCTCGTTGCGGGACTTAACCCAACATCTCACGACACGAGCTGACGACAGCCATGCAGCACCTGTATCTAGATTCCCGAAGGCACCAATCCATCTCTGGAAAGTTTCTAGTATGTCAAGGCCAGGTAAGGTTCTTCGCGTTGCATCGAATTAAACCACATGCTCCACCGCTTGTGCGGGCCCCCGTCAATTCATTTGAGTTTTAGTCTTGCGACCGTACTCCCCAGGCGGTCTACTTATCGCGTTAGCTGCGCCACTAAAGCCTCAAAGGCCCCAACGGCTAGTAGACATCGTTTACGGCATGGACTACCAGGGTATCTAATCCTGTTTGCTCCCCATGCTTTCGTACCTCAGCGTCAGTATTAGGCCAGATGGCTGCCTTCGCCATCGGTATTCCTCCAGATCTCTACGCATTTCACCGCTACACCTGGAATTCTACCATCCTCTCCCATACTCTAGCTCACCAGTATCGAATGCAATTCCCAAGTTAAGCTCGGGGATTTCACATCCGACTTAATAAGCCGCCTACGCACGCTTTACGCCCAGTAAATCCGATTAACGCTCGCACCCTCTGTATTACCGCGGCTGCTGGCACAGAGTTAGCCGGTGCTTATTCTGCGAGTAACGTCCACTATCCCTAGGTATTAACTAGAGTAGCCTCCTCCTCGCTTAAAGTGCTTTACAACCATAAGGCCTTCTTCACACACGCGGCATGGCTGGATCAGGGTTCCCCCCATTGTCCAATATTCCCCACTGCTGCCTCCCGTAGGAGTCTGGGCCGTGTCTCAGTCCCAGTGTGGCGGATCATCCTCTCAGACCCGCTACAGATCGTCGCCTTGGTAGGCCTTTACCCCACCAACTAGCTAATCCGACTTAGGCTCATCTATTAGCGCAAGGTCCGAAGATCCCCTGCTTTCTCCCGTAGGACGTATGCGGTATTAGCATCCCTTTCGAGATGTTGTCCCCCACTAATAGGCAGATTCCTAAGCATTACTCACCCGTCCGCCGCTAGGTCCAGTAGCAAGCTACCTTCCCCCGCTCGACTTGCATGTGTTAAGCCTGCCGCCAGCGTTCAATCTGAGCCATGATCAAACTCTTCAGTTAAAATCATTTTGCACCTTATTTATAGACAAGGTGCCAATTCTGGCTCATCAATTACTGACTTAAATTTCGCTCAAATAAACTTCGAGTAATTTAAACCAATCAATCAATGAAAATTATTTCGATTAATCAATCAGTAAAAATCCACACAAGTTGTTCTTCAATTCTCTTAATGATCTTCTTACTGGTTCGTCACCAGCAAGCTAGGTCGGCTATATTACTCTTAATCTCTTAAAAGTCAACAGGTAATTTCGATATTTTTTAAAACTCATTCTCTAAACCATCTCATCATCAAATTCATCACTTAAAGCAATCAATCTAATCACAAGTAACTGTTTTTCAACAAGTTTCTATCTGCATCACCGCCGATGGATGTGCATTATAGACCATCTCTCTCCCTTTGCAAGCGAAAATTAAAATTTAATGACTCGAGCGTTTATTTTTAAATCAATACCAATATTAAGCCTTTGTTTTATATTGATAATTATTTTAATTTTTTATTTTTGACTTAAATAAGCCAGTATCATGCTCGATAATTCTCGCTTAAGTTGTTGTTCTGAGATAAGAAAATTGTTTTGGCTTACATAACGCATCATCGTAAAAAGCGTACTATTAATAATTACAAAGGACTTATGCTTCACCTGTTCGAAGTCCCATTGATGAGGATTTCTACTGAATGTATATAGCCCTACTTCAAAAAAATGCTTTTCTAAAATCTGAGCAGCTTGCGAATGACTATAGTCATGCCAGTGTTTCAGCACTTCTATAAAAAATCCATGATCGGCTTTTAATGCATTAAATCCCAACTCTATTGCTAAGGGAATGAGCAGCTCTAAAGGAATGTTTTCTTGCTGTATAACTAATTCTTTAAGTTGTTGCCCCAATAATTCGCTTTTACGGCGCAATAGTTCTTCTATGATTTGATCTTTATTCTCAAAGTATTGGTAAATCGACCCTACACTGACTCCAGATTTTTCTGCAATTTTAGGCGTCGTCGTATGTAGTAATCCATATTGAGCGATACACTGCTGTGTCGCCTCTAAAATATGGTCAACAATAATTTTTGAACGCTGTTGCTGTGGGGCTTTTCTCATCGTTTTTTTATTCGTTAAATGCGAATTGAATGCGAATAATTATTCATATTAGCCTATTTATTGTTCAGTTCAATAAGTAAGTAACGATATGCAAATGATTAGCCCGACTCGACTTGCTTCTTTTAATGATATGCAAGACAGTAATTTCTTTACTCAGTTTTTAAATATCTGTTGTGAAAAACCGGTACAACCAAGCTATACGGAATATGTGTCTTTACAACATGCCCTTTATGAAGGGGATGCTGAAATGGACAAGGTGATTGATTGGGTTATGCAAAATCCCAAAGATCACCGAATAATTTTTGAGAAGATATTATTTCAAGGCCGTGATGAACTCTCTGAGCCTATACCTACTGAGTTAGAGAATTTCTTTAATTACATTGAACAAAAGCCTGAATGGTTAGATCAGCGCCAAATCGATGAGGCTGTTAAATTTACCCATCGTTTAGGAATAAATAATGGTTTTATTCTTAGAGATTTATCCTTAATGGCGGGATATTTATATCCGGGATTTAATCAACCCCTAATTTTAACGGGTGCATTAAAGAAAGAAGCGGGAACACGTTTAGCAGAAACCACAAAATGGTGGGTGGATATTACTGAACCCCAAGGGCTTTCTCGTTTGAGTGCAGGTTTTACGTCAACGATTTATGTTCGCTTTATTCATGCACTCGTTCGTCGGCAATTAAAAAAGTCTGACCGTTGGGATAGTGAGGTTTGGGGAATTCCTCTTAATCAATTTGATTTAGCAATGACTAATTTGGCTTTTAGCAGTGTCGTTTTACTCGGTATTAGAGCTTTAGGTATATGGCCAACAAAACAAGAGGCAAAGAGTTTTTTACATTTCTGGCGTTATGTTGGTTGGTTAATGGGTATTGATGAAAAATGGCTTATTCAGTCTGAACCTGAGGGTTGGAGGTTACTTTACTGGATGCAGTTTGCTCATCCTCGCTCCGATCACAGCAGTATTGAATTAGGATTGAGCTTGTCGAAAGAACCTTTTGAGAGAAAATATCTGCATTTACGCTCTTTACAGCAGAAACTTGCTTATCGACAACATTTAGAACTTACCCAATTTTTTATTGGTAAGAAAAGAATGAAACTACTCGGATTGCCTCAGCAATCTGCCTCATGGTTTGCTTATTATTTAATTGTGCGTAATTTACTACTTTATAATGGCGCAAAGCTTTCACCAAAAGTTGAAAAGTTTTTATCTAAATCAGGCCGTAATATACAAAAACTTGGCTTAACGCTTTATCAGAATCAAGGTAAGGCAAAAACCTTAGCAAGTATGCATCAATAATTCTGGAATCTAAAAAAGCAAAAAATGGAAGCCCGTTATCCAGACTTCCATTTTCAACTATTAAGAACCTTATTGAGTTGATGAACTATGCATTTCAGCGTGATTCATTTGCTCATGTGACTCCATCATCTGCTTCTTTTTTTGACTTGGCATGTAGTCAGGCTCATTGTTGATGGCCAAGTAAAAAATAATCATAAACAATACACTCAAGATAGAAGCCACAATAAGTAACTTCCATCCCCACCAAGACTGTTCAGGCGATAATTTATTAGTCATTTCATTTCTCTCATTAAATTAATAATTTCAGTTCTTTAATTCGCTAAAGCTTATTAAAACTTCATACTCATACGAACCCAGTAATTTCTTCCGATATTGTTAAACTGCTCTTCGCTCGCAAATCCAAAGCCTGCACTACCCGCTTTATTTAAGTGTTCGGTATAGGTCTTATCTAATACATTATCAATGCCAACAGAGACATCGATATCTTTACGAAGGTTGTAACTTCCGTTTAGAGAAAGAGTCGAGAAACCTTTACTTGGTTTTAAGTCATATCCTACGATATTACCTTGATGTAGACTCACACGGTTTTGCTCAGCAACAGCTCGCCATAACAGACCTAAGTTATATTTGTCAGCCACATAGCGAATATTTAAACGACCTTCTAACGGTGAAATTTGAGGTAGAGGTTTGTCATCTGTGGTGTTTTTGCCCCACGCATACATCACACTCAAATCTGCCTGAATACGGTCAGTGAATTGGTACCCAATACCCGCTTCTGCACCAGCAATGGTTGCATCGACATTTTTGGCTCCCGCAGTAATATCATGACTCATATCATGTCCATCCATTCCCATACTTGGGTGATGGTGATAACTCATTAATATGTAGTCATCTACTAAGCCTGCATAGGCAGAAGCCCATGTGTTTAAAGCACCATGTTGTTGCTGGAAACCCAGATCCAACTGTAGTGTTTTCTCAGGATTCACACCGTTAAAAGTATTGGTTGAACCCGCATTACCATGTTTAGGCGAGAAAAGTTCCCAATAATCAGGCATACGCTCTACATAACCTAAACCGATATAGCTTTTGAAGTCATGCTCAGGATGTTGATTTTCCCAGCGAACAAATGCGCTTGGCAAAGTCTTTTCAAGTTTAGTATTAAAGCCTTTTGCTTGAGAATCAGCACGTTCATCTTCAACTGTGACTCGGTCTAAACGTACACCTGTAACCAGCTTATTTTGATCGTTCCATTGATAGCCAAGTTCACCAAAAGCGCCGTATGATTGAAAACGCATATCTTGACGATATGGAACATTCATAGAAGGCATTGTTGGCGATGACATGCTGCCACCATGTTTATTAAATTGAGAGTCAACGCCTGTGATCAAACTCCATTTGTTCCATTCAGAAGTCATTGCCAAACGTGAGTTTAATGTACGGCGTGTCACTTGCATGGCCATTGCATTTGGCATCAGCATGGTCATACCACCATGATTCATTTCAACTAATGGTGGTGTACGCAAGCTAAAGTTATCCATAATATGGTCGTTATAGCTATAGTTCACCTGCCCTTCAATTTTCTTGATCACATCAGTGATATTTTTCTTTTCAAAACGAAGCCCTAAACTTTCACGCGCAAACTGAGAACCATCCATTGAACGTCCAGCATAAAGCGATTCACCATCAGATTTCCCACCCGTGATTTCGACCCACGTGTTTTCATCTGGAGTAAAGCCAAGCGCTACATCAGCATTCCACTTTTTCCATGCTGATGGCACGGTATTGCCATCACCATCTTGATAACTATTCGATTCTGAACGGTTGGCATTTAAACGGATATATTTTTTCTCATCGCCAACAGCCGCTTCAATATTATGGTCAATACGCCCATATGAACCTAGCAAGACACTCGCTTGACCGCGATAAGGTTTTTCAGAGGTAAGCTTTTCAAGCTGACGTTCAAATAGAACTGTTGCAGCTGAACCAGTATTGGCATATTGAACCGTTTGTGGTCCCTTAATCACAGAAATCCGGTCATAACTTTCTGGTGAAATATAAGAAGTTGGAGCATCCATTCGGTTTGGGCAGGCACCCAAGTTCTCTGTGCCATCCGTTAGAATTTTAATACGTGAACCAAACATACCTCGGAATGTCACATCACCATTTGTTCCACCGCTTTGAATTGAATTAAAACCCATAATACTTTGCAGATAGTCTGCGCCATCTGTGGCAGGGACTGGCTGAATCGGTTGCTTTGGATCTGCGTGTACGATCAGACCATTTGCATCATTGCCTTGCTGTGCTGTAACAACAATAGGTGCTAATGAATGAAGTGTGTTGGTTTCGGCATCATTTTTTTCTGATTCGGCAAACACTAGGCCCGAATGAGAGACAGCAAGCATCGCAACCCATAAAGGTTGTAGTAAAAATTTAGAATGTGGCATTTTTTATACGCTCTAAAACATAAATAAAGTGATATCGAAGTCAGTTAAGACCCCAACAAAAATTGCTTTTATTTATGCAAATAGAGGCGGCGCACGTCCTTGCGGGAGTAGGAAAAGTCGCTGTAGCGCAAAGTAAACATGCCGGAAAGCTTGTTGATACGCGACTAAGCGAACTTGTATACGAACAAGCACCTCTTTTACGCCGAATTCAGGTGGTAAAACCAAATTGGCATAAACGGTACAATATTGACACTGATGGTTTGCATCATGGTGATCATGATGGTCAGGTACTTGCGCCTGTTCGATATGATGCTGGTGATGTGAATGGTGCATGGCATGTGACATGGCTTCCGTCTGTGCTTTTGGTTTAAGCAAAGCACGGGTAATAGTTTCACAGACCGGAGCAATTTGATATTGCTTCGGTAATAGCGGCTGTAGAAATACCGCAATCTGTAAAAATACTGCTGCACAGGCAAGCAGCAAACCACTACGAAAAACCAAAAATCACATCCACACTATATTGGTGTTTGAAAAATATTAACGTTTTACCGCAACTTTTTCACGTTCGCGTTGGCGAACAATTTTTTCGACTTTTTCACGCGCACGCTGACGCTTAAGTGGCGACAAATAATCCACAAACAATTTGCCATTTAAGTGATCCATTTCATGTTGGATACAAACAGCGAGAAGTCCGTCAGCTTCTATCTCAAATGCTTGACCTTCAAGGTTAATTGCCTCAATTTTCACGCGTGACGGGCGATCAACTTTGTCGTATATTTGTGGCACTGATAGACAGCCTTCTTCGTACGGCTGCGTCTCTTCAGTCAGCGGAGTTACTTTGGGGTTAATGAAAACCATAGGTTCATCTTTAGATTCAGACAAATCCATGACGATAAGCTGAATATGACGATCGACCTGAGAAGCTGCTAAACCGATACCTGGTGCCGCATACATGGTTTCAAACATATCTGCTGCAAGTTGACGAATTTCATCAGTAACTTCTTCAACAGGCTTAGCAATGGTACGAAGACGGGGATCAGGAAAACTTAAAATAGGTAATAAGGCCATACTGTCGTCCTCACTTATGCCATTGATTGAAAAACCAAATGAAGGAAATACTTCATCGAAAAATTGTGTGTAAGCCGCCCATTATAACGCAACTGCACACATAATTTTTAGGAATTATCATAATGAAAAAGGTTTTTAACGGCATGGTTAATTTTCATGCCTTGGGGATAAAGAAGCATTTACTTGCCTTGGCGCTCTGTACAGGTGTCGCAATCGGTACGATAGCAGAGGTTCATGCAACCAGTCCGAACCATAATCCACCCTCACTTAAAAGTAATGCACCCAATGTATATGTTGTAAAACGTGGGGATACTTTATGGGATATTTCAGGACATTTTCTAAATAAACCATGGCGTTGGCCTGAAATCTGGGCGAGCAACCAACATGTTAAAAATCCACACTGGATCTATCCGGGTGACCGATTACTATTATGTAGCCTAGATGGGCGTCCTTTAGTCGGTAAAGATGAGGGCGATGGTTGTGTCGGTATTATTCGCCGCTATACAGGTCAAACCACAAACCTACAACCACAAGTTCGCGTCGAAGCATTAAATAATAGCGTTCCGGTTATTCCACTTGAACATATTAAACAGTGGTTAGAGAACAGTACTATTTTACCAGCCGACTCAATTACCAACACACCTTATATTGTTGGTACAGCCGATCAACGCGTACTTGCAGGAAAAGGCCAGACTATTTATGCACGAGGACAAGGCTTAATTAATGGGCAGCGTTATGCAGTCTACCGAGAAGGTGAACCTTACTATTTCACAGACAATAAAGGTAAAAAGCATAGTTTAGGGATTGAGTTACTACAGGTTGCTTCAGGTGTTGCGGTATCTTCTGAAAAAGATATTACTACATTAGAACTAACAGATAGTTATAACGCTGAAGTACGTCGTGGTGATCGTGTTATGCCTGAAGAGCAAGCTACTTTGCCAACATTATTTTACCCAGTAGATGCGAAGCAAGTGACGGATGGTGGCAAGATTATTCGTGTCATGGGCTCAATTGGTAGAGCTGCAAAAAATAGTGTAGTGACTTTGGATCGCGGTACAACTCAGGGCATTCAAGTAGGTCAAGTTTTTGATATTACTCAACAAGGTGAATCAATTCGCGACCCTAAAACCAAAGAAGTGATTCAACTTCCTGGCCAACAAATTGGCAGTCTAATGGTTTTTAGAACTTTTGATCAGCTAAGTTATGCTTTTGTTTTAGAGAGCGATTTACCAATTAAGGTTGGTTCAAGCATTCAGCCACCTCAATTTAATGATTAATGCTGGATGTACCTTTTACAATGCTCACTCAACTTTCTTCACACCACTACCACACACTTAAAGTGTGGTATTTGGTGCAGCATTCTTTAGTCAGCTTTAAAAAAATTATTGATTATTTTGGAAATTGTGAAAAAGCCACTCAACCTGAGGGTTTAGCAAAGTGGTCCTCTCTAGGGCTACATGCTAATCACTTAAAACGTGTAAGCGAGTTTCAAACGCCCCAAGGTCAGACGCAGTTTGAACAACTTGTACAACAAGTTGTTCAACATACGGATTTTATTTTAACGCCGGATGACTCAAGCTATCCCACTCAATTACTTCCTTATACAGATCACCCACCTATTATTTTTGGGAAAGGTCAAGCGCAAGCTTTATTGCAACCTCAAATTGCAATTGTCGGTAGCCGAAAACCAAGCCCACATGGACGACAGGTCGCTTATGATTTTGCCTATTACTTAAGTGAAAAGGGCTTTTTCATTAGTAGTGGTCTGGCTTATGGCATTGATGAAGCCGCTCATCAAGGTGCATCTGCTCATCAACGTACCATTGCAGTGACGGGTACGGGCTTAGACACTACTTATCCAGCTCAAAATAAAAAACTTGCAGAACATATTTTGGCTCAAAACGGCGCCATTATTACTGAGTTTTTACCGGGTACACCGCCATTACAACAGCATTTTCCACGTAGAAACCGAATTGTCAGCGGTTTGAGTTTAGGCGTTTTGGTGGTAGAAGCGACATTAAAAAGTGGCTCACTCATCACGGCCAATAAAGCTGCTGAACAAGGTAAAACCGTATTCGCGATTCCGGGCCATATTTATAGCGAGTTTCATCAAGGATGCCATCAACTTATTCGTGAAGGTGCAATTTTAATCGACCATCCTGAACAGATTATTGAGGATCTTGCTTTACCAACCCAATGGCAAAGTCAGCAACAAAATCAAACTGAAGAAGCTAATACGAATACTCCAGAAATTCCTGAGCATCTGATTGACCTTTATCAGTCTTTAGACTGGGTAGGACAAAATATTGACCAGCTTGTAGTTCACCATAATATTCCAGTTTCTGAACTAACCTCTTCACTAATGGAACTAGAACTACTCGGTTTATGTATGCAACAATCAGGGCTGTATTTACGTTGTCGTTCTTAGTATTAGAGCGCACAATAGCGATTCTGTTTGATTGAAAGGAAAGAATTACCATGATTACGACCTCAGTGACCGAAGCAGCCGAATGTTTACAACAAGGTCAAGTTTTGGCATATCCAACTGAGGCAGTCTGGGGACTAGGCTGTGATCCATTTAATGAACAAGCTTTTCAAAAAATTCTTGAATTGAAACAGCGCCCTATTGAAAAGGGCGTCATTTTATTGGCTGGCCATATTAGTCAAGTAGAACATCTACTAACTTCCTTACCGCAAACTACTCAGCAAGAAATTATTGATTGCTGGACAAACCATCAACCATCAGAAAGAGCCACAACTTGGCTATTACCTGCTGATCAACACATCCCCGCATGGATTAAAGGCGAGCATCCTCTTGTTGCAGTACGTGTAACGACACATCCTTTATGTGTCGCTTTATGCAATGCTTTTCATGGTTTTATTGTATCGACGAGTGCCAACCCTAGTGGACAAGAACCTGCACATTCTTTACAAGATGCCTGCCAATACTTTGGTTCACAATTAAACTATCTCAATGGTGATTTAGGCCAAAGCCAACAGCCAAGCCGCATCATTAACGCCTTAACTGGTGAAGTGATACGTCCTTAATTCCAGACAAAAAAAAGCTCAGTTATATAGGGATAACTGAGCATAAAAAAGGATGGGTATATACCACATCCAGAGGGTTTGGATATCTCTGGAACGAAAGAAAAATTGCTTAAAAGAGCATCTTTCGTAGTGGTCGCTATTATGTGGCAAGAGTCTTAATGTGAGAAATATATTATTTCTCTAAAAAAAGCATGAAAAGTGTAGGGAATTTGGCGTTTTTAGCAGTTGAATTAAAATTATATTAATATTTTTATTGGCCTTTTTTAATATTTATGTTACACAATCTTTTCATAAATATATTTATAAATCATATAGAAAAGCTTAGATTGATAAAAAACTGGCATATTTTCATCACTTTTTTTAAAAATATGCCATAGTTTTTTTATGATTCTTAATTTTGCTCTGGCAAAAGATCTGATTTTTTAGAATTAACCTTCTTTTGTGCCATGATAATGCCCACCAGAATCATAATTCCGCCGAAGGTGTGATATATGGTCCATTGTTCAGATAACCAGATACTTGCAATAATGGCGGTGAACACTGGCACAAGATTCATAAAGATACTGGTTCTATTTGGCCCAAGTTGTTGTACGGCTAACATCCAAACTAGCGGCGCAATGAGTGAAGCAAATACACCGGCATAAATTGCACTTGGCGCATTTTGTGCATTTAAGGCATCCAGACCAAACCAGAAAATTAAAGGAAGATGGAACAGCACGGAAAACCCAATCTGAACGTATAAGCTTGTCATAATTGGAAGTGGGAGCTGCCATTTCTTTAAGAAAACTCCATAAAATGCATAGAAGAATACGGCAATAATCATCAATGCATCGCCAAGGTGCCCGCCACCACTTAAAAGCTTATTAATATTTCCTTGGGACATAACGTATAGCAGACCAGCAAAAGACAAAATACTGCCAAAAACTGCAAAGCGATTAGGCACATCTTTTAAAATGGCAAGCGAAACAAAGATCGTAAAGATGGGAATAAATGCATTCACAATCCCCATATTGGTTGCACTAGTATAATGGGCAGCCGTATAAGCCAAGCCTTGATAAAGCACCATCCCAAATGCACTTAACACAGCAAGCTTAGGTAAATAGGGTATTACTAGTCGTCTTTGTCTCCAAACAGACAAAAACATAAATGGAGTCAAAATAATAAAAGCGATTAACCACCGATAAAAGCTGATACTTACCGGAGAAATATAGTCCGAGACATAGCGGGTGACTACAATATTTAAAGACCAAATCAGTACTGCCAGAATGGGAAAAATAAATGCCCATTTGTGATATTTCATGACCTGACTCATAGTAATACACCAACTACAAAAGAGACTTTATTTTGAAGAATGTCTTAATAAATTGAAATATCGTATTTCCGACATTGATATTGAACTTAAGACATCATTTATTTTTTAAAATAATGTCCAAGCTTTCATGGCATGTTCTACCACTTTATGTAATTGTTCGGTACTTGCACCATCTCTGGCCTGAATGGTAAGCCCCTGAATAACAGTCGCATAAAAATCAGTCATTTCTTGTAGAGGGGCATTAGTAGGCAAATCGCCCTGCTCTACACCTTGTTCGAGACGTTTTAATAATTTTTCTTTGGTCTTTATTCGCTTATCTAAAAGATTTTGCTGTACCTCTTGTGTGGCATCAGAACAGTTCATAGCAGCAACTACCAACATACAACCTGCTGGCTTATTGGGTTGAACCAATCGTTTTACATTGTCATAAAGATATAACTCAAAAGCGATTTTTGCAGTTTTTGCTTCTAAAAATATCGTTTCAATAGGGCATGCTTCATGAGCGAGATAGTAGTCAATACTTTTGTAAAACAAACCTGCCTTATCGCCAAAAGCACTATATAGGCTCGGCGCTGTAATTTCTAAAGCATGTGTTAAATCACTAATAGAGGTGGCTTCATAGCCATGTTCCCAAAAAAGTAACATAGCTTTCTCTAACACTTGCTGCTCATCAAAGCATTTAGGACGTCCACGCTTCTTTTTTAACGTGTCCTCATTAACAAGATCTGTTTCATGCCTATTTGTCATAAAGATCACATCTATTTTTATAACAATCGTTATTAAATTAATTGACGTTCAATTTTTTATCAACTATTTTATTTTCATAATGATCGTTAGTTAATTATAAATTTGCCTTTCTTCACTTCGAATTTAGCAAAGTAAGGATTTCTTTATGGACCAATCTACTACCTCTAAAGCACGACCCATGACTTCCACACAAGGGAGCTGGTTTGCTATTTTGGCTGTTGCCATCGCAGCCTTTGCCTTGGTAACGAGTGAATTTTTACCTGTTGGTGTCTTAAATAGCGTTGCAGCCGATTTACACATTTCTGTAGGTACAGCAGGTCTTATTATTACAGTACCCGGCATTATGGCAGCGATTGCAGCCCCACTATTACCCGTTTCAGTAAAGCAACTCGACCGCCGTTATGTGCTTATTTCACTGACTGCTATTATGGTGATTGCCAATACCATTACGGCTTTTGCAGAAAACTTTCATGTTCTATTGTTGAGCCGTTTGATTTTAGGGATTTCAATTGGTGGCTTCTGGGCAACAGCAATTGCCTTAAGCGGTAAGCTAGCACCTGCAAATTTACCTATTGCCAAAGCAACTGCTGTAGTAATGGCTGGTGTAACTTTCGCCACTGTACTAGGTGTACCGATTGGAACATGGTTAAGTGAGTTTTATGGGTGGCGCAGTGCCTTTGGAATTACAGCTGCTATCGGTCTTGTTGTATTAGTGCTTCAGCTTATTTTCTTACCAAAACTTTTACCAGAGTCAGCAATACATATTCGTGATTTACCTGCATTATTACGCACACCTAAAGCACGTAGCGGCATGCTTATTGTTTTATTAATTGGGCTTGCTCACTTCTGTGCATATAGTTATTTAGCCCCTTTCTTTAAAAATGTAGCCGGGTTTAATGGGACAACTATTAGCTCATTATTATTGCTTTATGGAATAGCTGGTATTTTTGGAAATGCATTTGCAGGGTACAGTGGTAATTTAAATGTTCGGTATACCTTAGCTTTCGTTGGAACATGTTTTGCCATTGTATTCTTTGGCTTCCCAATCTTTGCTATCCATGAGTTTGGTGCCATTGTCCTTACTGCATTATGGGGCTTCGCATTTGGCGCATTCCCTACCTCTGCCAATATTTGGATGTTTGTACACGCACCTCATGCTGTAGAAAAAGGTATGCCGCTTTTTGTTGGTATGTTCCAAGTCATGATTGCTACAGGATCATTATTAGGTGGTTATGTAGTTGATCATTTTAATGAAAATACTTTAATTTATGGGGTATTAAGCTTCGTTGCCTTAGCTTTAATTAGTACATTTACCTTAGCCAAAGGTTTAAACAATCCCAAAGCAACATGTGAAAATTAGAATATTACTTAGAGTAGACCCATGAAAAATGAGGACCAACAATTTTCTTTATTAGAGAGTATAGAAGTTCATGAATTTCTATACGAAAAAGAAGATATTGTTCGTCCTCATGCTTCACTATGGGGAGATTTTAATTTTAGTTTAAATGGTATTTTAGAAATACAGGTAGAAGAGCAAATATACTTGTCTCCTCCAAGCTATGGGCTTTGGATTCCCCCTCAAACGGTTCATCAATCTACCCATATCGATCATGAAATTCATTATATCTGCATTCGTTTACACCCTCGGCTTTGCTCTATTTTAGGAGATATCTGCCGATGCTTTAGTATTCAGCCCTTTTTTCGGACCTTAGTTTTACAAATATTGGAACAGCAAAAACAAACGGAAAAGCCTGAATATTTAGAACATCTTTTACAGGTTTTATTCGATCAATTACAACAAGCACCCGCCTATTCTCATTATTTACCACAAACACGGCATCCTGTTTTACTACCAATTTTAGAAAAACTTTCAGATCCATTACTTTTTAATCTCTCTTTACAGCAGTTACTTCAGAACTTTTCTGTCAGTGATCGTCATTTATTACGCTTAAGCCAACAAGAACTACAACTTTCACTATCCGAATGGCGTAATCGAGCCAAAATTGTTTACGCTATTCATCAGATCCGTCAAGGAACACCGATTAAACGCCTAGCATACGATTTAGGATATCAACACAGCTCAAGTTTTATCGAATTTTTTAAAAGATATACAGGCCAAACACCTGTTCAAATTAGAAATAATTAGATAGTAAAACTGCTTTTGTATATCTTTTTATTTTTTGAACACGAATATTATTGCACTACTCAAGAATAGCAGTTAAAACAAATGCGTTACTTGATATCAATTACAATCTTCAGGAAAGACTCATGACTCAATCTGTATATCATATTCCAGTAAAAGCTATTTCAGGCGAAACGGTTGACCTTGACCAATATAAAGGGAAAGTTTTATTAATCGTAAACACAGCGTCTAAATGTGGTTTAACTCCACAATACGAAGGTTTAGAAAAGCTGTATCAAGCAAAGAAAGATCAAGGTCTTGAAATCTTAGGCTTCCCTGCAAACAACTTTAAAGAACAAGAGCCTGGTTCGGATGAAGAAATTCAACAGTTCTGCTCATTAAACTACGATGTTCATTTCCCACTTTTCTCTAAAATCTCTGTAGCTGGCGAAGATAAACATCCACTTTATCAAGCGCTAACAACAGCTCAACCAGAACGTATTGGAGAAGGCCCTTTCCGTGAGCGCTTAGAAGGTTTAGGTATTCCTACTAACCCTGCCCCTGAAGTGTTATGGAACTTCGAGAAATTCCTAGTAAATAAAAACGGTGAAGTTGTTGCGCGTTTTGCACCTAACTTAACAGCAGACGATGAACAAATTGTAAAAGCAGTTGAAGCAGAATTAGCTAAATAATTTTTGCATCAAACTAATAAAAGGAGTGCTATAGCACTCCTTTTTTATTGTCTACTCAAAATGTTGTTCATTTGCAACAATACCTTATTTCTACATATTTTATGCATATAGTACCTACTTGCTTCAGTTGGTATTGTTTGTAGTTATGAAAAAAGTTTTACAAGGTGCATTTTTCCCATTTGTGATTTTTGCTTCAGGTATGTTGTTACTTGGATGTGATCAGGCACAAGACCACGCAAAGGAACAAGAATCCGTTCAGACTAACGATCAAATATCAGAACAAGCTGATGACTCTCAACAAGAAATCACAGCTACACAAAATAAAACTGAATTAAAAAATGGTAATGTTTTTTATATCGTTCGTGATGCCGCTAACTTACAGTTAAAGGCTGGTGACTATATCGAAAAGCTCAAGGACACTCAACTTGACGTTGAACAAGCTATTCAAGATAAAGATCAGCATGAGCTAAAAACAACTGTGACGACTTTGAAAGCACAGTTAGAAGGTTTAAACCAAACTTTGCTTGGTTTAGATATCAGAAGTCAGGAAGTTGAAAATATTCGTCAAAGCCTACTACAGGCAAACCAGCAAGCTTTAAGCATGCCTTTATTAAATGGGAAATTAGAGCAAATTAATTTTGATCAAATTGAAAAGCAACTTAATACCATCCAAATGGATATGGTCAAGCTCGCTGCTATGATTATGGCAGGAGATGAAAAATCAGATTCAAAAACTGATTCTTAATTTTCTTTTTAGCAATAAAAAAAGCCACCGAAAGGTGGCTTTTTCAATCTCGAACCGCGTCTTATTGAGCGCGGTTTTTGATTTTACGGATAGTTTCAAGCTGTGCAGCGGTTTCTGCCAAGGCAGCCAACGCAGCAGCTGAGTCCAAATCACTCTTTTGGTTTGCAAGCAATTGTTCAGCATTTTTACGTGCCTCTAAAATTGCAGCTTCATCCAAATTGTCAGCACGGATTGCAGTATCTGCAAGAACCGTCACAACATGAGGTTGAACTTCTAAAACACCGCCAGATACATAGACGATTTCTTCTGTACCATTTTCCAACAGAACACGAATCGGGCCCGGTTGAAGCAAGGTTACAAGTGGAGCATGCCCTGGCAAAATACCAAGTTCACCACCTGCACCTTTCGCGATTAACATCGTCACTGCGCCAGAGTAAATTGACTCTTTAACACTTACGACATCACATTGCATAGTCGCCATGAGATGATCTCCTTAAATTAGAGTTTCTCAGCTTTAGCAATCACTTCGTCAATACCACCAACCATATAGAACGCTTGTTCTGGGATGTGATCGTATTCACCAGCTAATAGACCTTTAAAGCCACGAATCGTTTCTTTAAGTGGTACTAATTTACCAGGAGCACCAGTAAATACTTCAGCTACGTGGAATGGTTGAGAGAAGAAACGTTGGATTTTACGCGCACGGTAAACAACCAATTTATCTTCTTCTGCCAATTCATCCATACCCAAGATTGCGATGATGTCTTTAAGCTCTTTATAGCGTTGCAATACGTTTTGTACTGCGCGCGCAATTTCATAGTGCTCTTGACCAACAACTAATGGGTCTAACTGACGTGAAGTTGAGTCAAGTGGATCGATCGCTGGATAGATACCAGAAGATGCGATGTCACGGCTCAATACTACTGTTGCGTCTAAGTGAGCAAATGTAGTTGCAGGCGATGGGTCTGTTAAGTCATCGGCAGGTACATATACTGCTTGGATCGAAGTGATCGAACCAGACTTAGTAGATGTAATACGCTCTTGAAGAACACCCATTTCTTCTGCAAGTGTAGGTTGGTAACCTACCGCAGATGGCATACGACCTAACAATGCTGATACTTCAGTACCTGCAAGTGTATAACGGTAGATGTTGTCGACGAATAATAATACGTCACGACCTTTACCGTTTTCGTCTTTTTCATCACGGAAGTATTCAGCCATAGTCAAACCAGTTAACGCTACGCGTAAACGGTTACCTGGTGGCTCGTTCATCTGACCGTAGACCATTGCTACTTTGTCAAGAACGTTAGAATCTTTCATTTCGTGATAGAAGTCATTACCTTCACGAGTACGCTCACCAACACCAGCAAACACAGATAAACCTGAGTGTGCTTTCGCGATGTTGTTGATCAATTCCATCATGTTAACGGTTTTACCAACACCAGCACCACCGAATAAACCAACTTTACCACCTTTCGCAAACGGGCAAAGTAAGTCAATTACTTTAATACCAGTTTCTAAAAGGTCAGTAGAAGCTGCTTGTTCAGCATAAGAAGGCGCTTGACGGTGAATCGGCAAACGTTCTTCAGTCGCAACAGGACCTGCTTCATCGATAGGACGACCTAAAACGTCCATGATACGGCCAAGAGTGGCTGTACCAACTGGAACAGAGATCGGTGCGTTTGTGCTAGTTACAGTAAGACCACGTTTAAGACCTTCTGTAGAACCCATTGCGATGGTACGAACAACACCATCACCAAGTTGTTGCTGAACTTCTAAAGTAGTTTCAGTACCGTCAACTTGGAGAGCGTCATAGATCTTTGGAACGCTTGTGCGCTCAAACTCGACGTCGATAACCGCGCCGATGATCTGAATGATACGACCGCTACTCATTGCTGTCTCCTCAATTCAAACTTAATAATGTTAAACGGCAGCGGCACCACCAACGATCTCAGAGATTTCCTGAGTAATCGCGGCTTGACGCAGCTTGTTATAGATGAGTTGTAAGTCTTTGATAAGCTGACCTGCGTTATCTGTCGCTGCTTTCATTGCGACCATACGTGCAGATTGCTCACATGCGACGTTTTCAATCACACCTTGATAAACCATAGACTCGATATAGCGAACTAATAAACCATTTAGCAATTCTTCTGCTTCTGGTTCATAGATGTAATCCCAACCATAAGTACGGTTGAGGTCATCGCCTTCTTCTGCTGGTGCTAAAGGAACAAGTTGCTCAACTTTAGGCTTTTGTGTCATTGCATTGACGAAACCATTTGATACGAGATAGATACGATCTAATTCGCCTTTATCAAATGCATCAAGCATAACTTGCACTGAGCCAGTTAACTGTTCCAAACTAGGGGCATCACCAATTTGAGTGGTTGCACCCAGCACTTTACCGCCGTAATTCTTAAAAAACGAAACCGCTTTTTGACCAATCAAAGCAAATTGAACTTCAATTGACTGCTCTTGTTGTGCTTTGACATGCTGCACAACTTTCTTGAACAAGTTAATGTTCAAACCACCTGCCAAACCGCGATCTGAAGATACAATGATGTAACCAACACGCTTAACTGGGCGGTCCACCATATAACGGTGTTTGTATTCAGGGTTTGCTTGTACCAAGTGAGCAATTACACGGCGCATATTATCGGCATACGGACGGCCCTGAGCCATGCGCTCTTGCGCACGACGCATTTTTGAAGCAGCTACCATTTGCATCGCGCGAGTAATCTTTTGCGTGCTCTTGATACTAGCTACTTTGGCGCGAATTTCTTTTAAATTTGCCATACGCTTAACCTAGTATTCGAAAGCCCTTTCGAGCTTCCGAAGGTTGATCCGTGAACCAAACTTAACTAAAACTGAACTTAGTAAGTTTGAGTCGCTTTAAAGCTTTCAATACCAGCTTTGATTGCTGCTTCGATGTCTTTGTTGTAGTCACCAGTTTCATCGATTTGTTTCATCAACGGAGCATATTCTGAACGGAAGTAAGCAATTAACGCAGCATCAAAGTCTACGATTTTCTTAACTTCTACGTCAGCCATATAGCCTTCGTTAGATGCATAAACAGAAACAGCTTGGTCAGCAATTGAGTAAGGAGCATATTGTTTTTGCTTCATTAACTCAGTTACACGTTGACCATGTTCAAGTTGTTTACGAGTTGCTTCATCAAGGTCAGAAGCAAACTGAGCAAACGCAGCCAATTCACGGTATTGCGCTAAAGCGGTACGGATACCACCAGACAATTTTTTGATGATCTTAGTTTGAGCAGAACCACCAACACGAGATACAGAGATACCCGCGTTCACAGCAGGACGGATACCTGCGTTGAATAATGATGTTTCTAAGAAGATCTGACCGTCAGTAATCGAAATTACGTTTGTTGGTACGAATGCAGATACGTCACCTGCTTGAGTTTCAATAATTGGCAATGCAGTTAAAGAACCAGTTTTACCAGTTACTGCGCCATTAGTGAATTTCTCAACGTATTCAGCAGATACACGTGAAGCACGTTCAAGAAGACGTGAGTGAAGATAGAATACGTCACCTGGATACGCTTCACGACCTGGTGGACGACGTAAAAGCAATGAAATTTGACGGTAAGCAACAGCTTGCTTAGACAAATCATCATAAATGATAAGAGCGTCTTCACCGCGGTCACGGAAGTATTCACCCATTGTACAGCCAGAGTACGGAGCTAAATACTGCATTGCAGCAGGATCAGCAGCCGCAGCAGCGACAACAGTTGTATACGCCATAGCGCCAGTTTCTTCTAGCTTACGTACAACGTTTGCAATTGTTGATTGTTTTTGACCAATCGCAACGTATACACATTTAATGCCAGAGTTTTTCTGAGCGATAATCGCATCGATCGCCATTGCTGTTTTACCAGTTTGACGGTCACCAATAATCAACTCACGCTGACCACGACCCACAGGAATCATGGTATCAACTGATTTATAACCAGTTTGAACAGGTTGGTCTACAGATTGACGCCAAATTACACCTGGTGCTACTTTTTCAACAGCATCAGTTAATTTTGCATCAATTGGGCCTTTACCATCAATTGGGTTACCCAAAGCATCTACGACACGACCAAGAAGTTCAGGACCAACTGGAACTTCTAAAACACGACCTGTACAACGAGCTTTTTGACCTTCTTGAAGGCTTAGGTAGTTACCTAAAACAACGGCACCCACTGAATCCTGTTCTAGGTTCAGTGCCATACCAAATAAGCCGCCGTCGAATTCGATCATTTCACCGTACATTGCATCAGCAAGACCGTGAATACGCACGATACCGTCGGATACCATAACAATGGTACCTTCGTTTTTAGCGGTCGCGCTGGTGTCCAGATCTCCGATACGCTGTTTAATGAGCGCACTGATCTCGGATGGATTCAGTTGTTGCATTGCGCTATTCCTCAATCTTTTATTAGTTCAGTCTTCATCATTTGCATTATGCAAGAAGACGAGTACGCATTTTTTCAAGCTTGTTAAGCGCAGAATCATCTATCACTTGATCGCCTGCACGAATTACAACACCTGCAATAAGCTCAGGTTTAACTTCAACTGAAACAGTTACTGTGCTGTTAAAACGCTTTTCTAAAGCAGATTTCAACAGTTGCTCTTGTTCAGCAGTTAACGGGAAAGCCGATTCAATCACGACATCCACATTGTTGTTATTCTGTGATTTAAGCTGTTCATATTCTGCTGCAATTTCAGGTAACAACACTAATCGATCATTATCTGCAAGAAGTGTCAAAAAGTTAGACACTGCTTGAGACTGATCTTCACCTAAAACTTTAGCAAAAAGCTTCACTTGCTCCGCAGGAGTAAGTTCAGGGCGATTTAAATAAGCGGAAAATGCTTCGTCTTGCACCGCAGCACTGAGCACTTGTAACGCATTCGACCAATTGTCTGTTGCACCTTGCTCAGAAGCATAAGCAAATGCTGCTTTGGCATACGGACGTGCCAACGTCAAGAGTTCAGCCATAATTCGCCTCGCTTAAAGTTTAGCAGCCAGCTGAGACAGCATGGCGTTATGAGCTTCTGCATCAACTTGTTGGTTCAGGATCTTTTCTGCACCAGTTACTGCCAAGGCAGCTACTTGTTGACGTAATTCTTCGCGAGCAGAATTGATTTCTTGATCAACAGCTTCTTTAGCCTGTTGACGAATACGCTCACCTTCAGCCGCAGCTTGAGTACGAGCTTCTTCGATCAATTGCGCTGCACGACGGTTCGCTTGTTCGATCAATTGAGCCGCTTGTGCTTTAGCCGCATCAAGCTCTTGCTTTACTTGCGCTTGTGCATCGGCAAGGTCAGCTTTCGCTTTTTCTGCTGCATTTAAGCCATCAGCGATTTTGCGCTGACGCTCACTAATCGCATTGATTAGTGGTGGCCAAACAAACTTCATGCAGAATGCGACAAAAAACGCAAACGCAATCGCTTGACCAATCAATGTGAGGTTGATATTCATTGCAATTCCTCAAATAGTGGATTTAGGAATTAAGCTGATTAACCTACAAATGGATTAGCGAAGATGAAGAACAAGCCAATACCAACACCGATCATAGGCACAGCATCAAGAAGACCCGCGATTAAGAACATACGAGTTTGAAGTTGTGGAGCTAATTCTGGTTGACGAGCAACAGCTTCTAAAAAGCGACCACCCAAAAGACCAAAACCAATCGCAGTACCCAAAGCACCGAAAGCGATCAAGATAGCAGATGCAATTGCAACTAGACCTAAAGTGAGTTCCATGAAAAATTCCTCAGAGGTTAGGTTATTACCAAATTAAATTAAAAAAATTCAGCCCAACCATCGTTTGACAGTTAGGCAATACCATTAATGTTTTTCGCTTGCCATGCTCAAGTAAACGATGGTAAGCATCATAAAGATGAATGCCTGCAACGTGATTACAAGAATGTGGAAGATCGCCCAAGGCACAGATAACGCCCATTGAATCCAGAACGGCAATAATGCGATTAGGATAAAGATCAACTCACCGGCATACATGTTACCGAATAGTCGGAGAGCCAATGAAATAGGACGAGCAAGGAATGTTACCAATTCCAAAATCAAGTTCACTGGAATAAGCAACGCTTTTGCAACTGGATTACTTGGGTTAAATGGGTTAAGTGCCAACTCGCCTACGAAACCGCCAACACCCTTTTCGCGGATGCTGTAGAACAAGATAAGTACAAACACAGATAAAGACATACCAAGGGTAATGTTTGGATCTGTAGATGGAACGATCTTGAAGTAAACGTGGTGAGGGTCCATACCAAATACGTTAGCACCCACAAATGCAGCAACTTGAGGAATCCAGTCAACTGGGATCAAGTCCATTAAGTTCATGAGGAAAATCCACACGAAAATAGTGAGTGCAAGTGGAGCGATTAAACGTGATTTGCCATGAAAAGTATCACGGACACTTGAGTCAACAAACTCAATGATCATTTCAATTGCAGATTGGAACTTTGTTGGAACGCCAGCATTTGCAGCTCTCGCAACTATCCAAAATAACAAACAGAAAATCACACCAAGGCCAATTGACCAACCCATTGAATCCAAGTGAATTGCAGTGAACCCCATCGAATGAGCTTCTTCAGCAGTCTCAGCCAATTTCCATGTACCATCTGGCATTTTGCCATAGGTCATATTGGTCAAGTGATGCTTGATATACTCTGTCGAAGTGAGGGCATGTTCTTCAGCAGCCATAAATCACACCTGGTCAATGTCAATTACTAAAAAGAAGGGAAACGAACATCGGCGTACTGTCGATATCTCGCCACCCTCCAAAAAATCTTCAATTCTTCTTGTTTCTATACCCGTTTTTGTAGACGTGACACCCAAAAAGGAGCAACCCACGACATCGCTTGAACGAGAATAAAACCAAACAGCAATGCTAACGGTGATAAAGGTTTAACATTGCTCAAAATCAAAATAAATCCAACGATCATGATTGCAAATTTGCCTAACATGCCCCTATACATGTTAGACAGCACTTGTTTAGATGCTCTCGCACCTGCCGTTCTGAAGGATTGCCACGCAAAATAGCTCGTAGCAAGCCAGCAGACCAATGCACCAAGTGCCGCACTTAATGCTGCTGTCATGTCTTTTATGCTCCACGCCACAAGTGCGGAAACAGGGATCATGCATGCTTGTAAGAAGACCAAAGCTTTTGCTAATCGTCGGTCAATCAAGCGACTAGTTTGGCTCATTTTTATCCACTCACAGCATAAATGCTTGACAAGTTTAGCTGATGATCGCTTTTAATCGCAGGCATTATAGAGTTACACCCCTGAACATGCAATCTTTTCCCGACTTTAGTCGGGGTTTTTCGTGACAGGTGGTGCTGACGCTACAGTCAGCCTTTGTTTACTTTTTATCTCACTTTTGCGTATTTAATACACATTTATCGGTTTTTATCGCCAGTTTCTTCCATGCTGTTACAAAATTATCTTCATTATTCATACTTTCATCAACGGGTTGGAAGGTAATACTACCCAGTTTTTGATATTGCCCTTTTGTTGTAAAACTTTCTGCAAGTAAACACATCTGAGCTTTTGGTCGACTATCATTAAGGTACTTTATTTGTGCCGCTGTAGGAGCTACATGCGGATCATCCGTTAAGGCACCCGCAAATTTTAAGTTTAGCGAACGCTCCAAATATTGATAAGCATCATGATAAGACCAATATGGTTTACCGTTGCTTGAGCTATCGTAAGCTTGAGCCGCCTGTAACATATTTCGTGCAAATGTATTCGCATTATTCCAATACTTCGCTTTGTTTTCAGGATGCTGTTGTGAACGTAAAGCTGCAATAAAAAAGCCAATACGTACTGCATTGTTTGGTTCTAGCCAGACATGCGTATCCACAGTATTTGGTAAAGCAGCCCCACGTGTATTGCGCTGCGGCAAAATAGAAAGAATACCGCTATCTAACAAAGCAATTGCTTTCTTATTGTTACTTAGTAATTTGTTGAGTGGAGCTTCATGAGCTTTCCCCAACCAGATCACTAAAGAAGCATCGTTAATTGCTTTACGATGTGCCGGTGTTAACTGTACATCATGCCCACTTTGCCCTTGAAGCAATAACTGGGGTTCTTCAACTCCTTTGGTAATTTCTTTTGCAATCAAATAGATTGGGTGCGTAGAGACAACCAAACCCTGACTCCAACCTAACGTACTCATAAGAGAGAACATACTGAAAACAAAAACGCGGAACATGACAGACCATCAATTAGTAATAGCTCGAAGCATGTTATAATATAACAAAGTTACAAAAATACCTAAGATTAATCGAATGAAGCACCGCTTCATGCTAATATTCCATTAAAAATTTGAGGTTATGTCTATGAGTTCTTGCATGCATGAACATCATGATTCTTTGCATGGTGTACATGATCACCATAATGTCGCAAGTCGTTTAGCTGAAGCAGAAACTTTATGTACTGCGGTCGGTGCACGCCTTACACCTTTACGTAAAGAAGTTCTTGAACTCATTTTAAATGCTTCAGGTCCTATGGGTGCCTATGACTTATTAGCACGTATTAAAAGTCAAACAGATCGCCCTGCCGCCCCTCCTACTGTTTATAGAACTTTAGACTTTTTATTAGAAAAGGGTCTTATTCATCGCTTAACATCTATTAATGCTTACATACCATGCTGTCACCCACGTGAAGGTCATCAGGCTGCATTCCTGATTTGTACCGAATGTCACACGGTTAAAGAAGCATCTTCACAAGGTCTAACCCAACAACTTGACCAACTTGCAGCTTTAGATGATTTCGCAGCACAACACAGCATTATAGAAATTTCGGGGAAATGCCAGCAGTGCCGCACAGCTCGCTAAATCCTGTATTGATTCAACTTGAACAGGTCTCTGTTCATCGTGATCAGCGGGATATATTAAAAAAAGTTGATTTTGCTCTGCATGAAAATGAAATTGTGACCTTAATTGGTCCCAATGGCGCAGGTAAATCAACTTTAATTAAAGTTCTACTTGGTATTTTAAAGCCAAGTAGTGGACGCGTCATAAGCAATAAAAAACTAAAAATGGCTTATGTGCCTCAGAAATTTAATCCATCTCATAGTCTTCCTTTACGGGTACAAGATTTATTAGATCTTGAAAAGTGTAGCCCTGCCCTTCGTCAGGAAATTATTCAAGACACCGGTATTGCCAAACTACAACAATCAAAAGTTCAGCAACTTTCTGGTGGAGAGCGCCAACGTGTACTGCTAGCACGTGCTTTACTTAGAAAGCCAGATATCCTCGTTCTTGATGAGCCCATGCAAGGCTTAGATATTCAATCAGAAGCTGAGCTTTATGAATATGTACGTAGTCTGCCGGAGCGTTATGGTTGTGCTATTTTAATTGTTTCCCATGATTTACAGTGGGTCATGCAGGGAACTCAACGCGTTGTCTGTTTAAACAAGCATATATGCTGTAGTGGCTTACCAGAAAGTATTCAGCAGCATCCTGAATACCAAGCAATATTCGGTACTCAGCGAGTTTTCTATCAACATCATCATGATCACTGTGCGCATGGTGACGCTGCACACCCCTGCCCTCACAATAGCAGACCTCACATTCACCCGGAACCGGAAGCTTAAGCCATGATGGAATGGTTACAATTATTGTTACCCGCATGGATTATGGGAACCTTATTAGTCTTTTTGACTGCACCACTTGGTTGTCTCATGCTATGGAGACGTATGTCTTTTTTTGCAGACACCATGGCACATGGAACCTTACTTGGGGTAGCAATTGCTGGTGCTTTAAGCCTTCCTCTCTGGCTTGGCGTAGCAGGTACTGCAATTTTATTAGTCGCTATTTTGTGGGCCTTACATGACAATCGTTTACCAAACGATGCTTTGCTTGCCCTATGCTCAGCAACATTACTATGTAGTGGCCTCCTGTTTATTCAACATGTTCCAAGTTTAAGACCGGAGCTTTTAAGTTATTTGTTTGGTGACTTACTAAGTATTGATTGGCCAGACCTACCTGTTTTCACATTAATTATTGCAGTATCACTGGCAATTCTTTATCGCTTTTGGCAGCCTCAAATTCAAATTGCCATTGATCCGGATATTGCAATTAGTGAAGGTGTGAATGCGAAATGGCAACGTCTCATTTTTATGTTACTGCTAGCCTTATTTACAGTATTGGCTTTACGTGCAGTAGGTTCACTTTTAATGGGGGCACTACTGGTTATTCCAGCATTGAGCGCTCGATTACTCGCTCACTCACCAAAGCAGATGGTTATTTGGGCCTTTGTTTTAGCTCAACTCGGTGTCAGTGTTGGCCTATGGTCAAGCGCAGCACTTAATATCTCGACTGGCCTCAGTATTGTTTTATGTATGGCGTTGAGTTTTGCACTTATCTTTATGGTTCAAAAAATCAAAAATCAAACTCAAGCGGCCTAAATCAGGCTGCTTGATGGACCGTACTTAGCAATAACGCTGCACAACTAAACATGACAGCAAAACCACGGTTTAAATATTTTTGTTGCTTAGGAGAACGCAGCAATCTTAAAACTTTTGAAGCTAGCCCTGTATAACCAGCCATTACAATCAAATCAATTGTAACCATAGTGGCTGCCATAATCAGGTATTGTATCCATTGGGGTTTGCTTAAATCTAAGAACTGAGGCAAAACTGCCAATAAAAATACGATGGCTTTAGGGTTACTGATATTGACTACAAATCCATTGAACAGCAGAGCAGAAACAGATTTATCCTTCTTTTCGTGTTGAATTTCTATGTCTTTTACTGGTGCTGTCCACTGCAAATAGGCTAAATACAATAAATAAGCTACCCCAAACCACTTAACCGCCTGAAAAGCCAACGGGGTCGTTGCGAATAGAACACCTACACCCGCCGCTACAATCATGATTTGAATTAACAAGGCGATTTGCAAACCGATCGCATTCCAATAGCCATGTCTAAAGCCATAATTTAAGCCGCTCGACATAGAAGCAATAGCCCCTGCTCCCGGAGAAATACTAATGATCCAACAGGCCAACATATAAGCAAACCAAACTTGCAAAGACATAGCGAAATAGATAATAAAAGTGGAATTATACCGTTTTATAAAACTATCGTGGCGATAATTCAAACAATAAAATCAATAAATAGACTACTAACAGCTCTTCGCATCAGGCACAATAATTGAAGCTCATACTAAATTATAATTGAGGAGAGATCTTCTAATGACTGCTCAATCTGTCATTTTGCCATTACCATCAGATCATGCCCGTTTTATTGTTCTTCGTTTAAAAGATTTAACAATTGCTGAATTAAAAGAACAACTCGAAGCTTTATTCGAAACACGTGACCGTCTCATTACTCAACATTCAGACGCACAAATTAAGACAGCAGTCGCTTTTGGTCCAGAACTTTGGAAGCAACTTTACAGTCAATCTCCTGCTGGTTTTAAACAACTTGAACCAGAAAATGGCGCATTCAATATGCCAGTCGTACCAGCTGATGTGCTTATTCACATTGCCAGTATGCGTTCTGATATCTGTTTTGCATTAAGCCAAGCATTTTTTGAAGGGATTAAAGATAAAGTTGAGGTTTTGGATGAGCGTGTTTGCTTCCGTTATTTCGATGGTCGCGATATTACTGGCTTTATAGATGGTACTGAAAACCCTCAATTTCCAGACGATCGCGCAGAAACCGCTCTCCTCCCAGAAAGTGCTGGAGTATTTGCAGATGGTAGTTTCATATTTGCGCAGCGCTATGCACATGACTTGGAAAAATGGAAAAAACTTAAAGTCGATGCACAAGAAAATGTCATGGGCCGTACCAAGCTTGAATCTATTGAATTAGATGATGACGTTAAACCGGAAAATGCCCATGTCGCTCGTACTGTCGTTGAAGATGAGGAAGGCGAAGAAATGGAAATTTTACGTCACAGCTTACCTTATGGTGACGGTCGAGGTGATCAAGGTTTATTCTTCATTGCCTATACTAAAGACCTGAGCATTATTGATGCAATGTTAAAGCGCATGTTTGGTACAAGTGGGGATGGCATTCATGATCGCTTATTGCACTTCGTGACACCACTTGATGGGGCATATTACTTTGCACCAAGTGAAGAATTATTAGAAGAAATTTTAGAGGCTTAAAAGAAAAAAAGAGGAGCTTAAGCTCCTCTTTTCACATTCTCATTCTTAGAAAGGAATACGTTTATATTTACGGTATTCTGGTTTCCAGAACGATTGATCAATCTTCTGGTTAAGCAAATCATCACTAATGGTTACAGCCACACCATCTGCCATTGCAGCTTTTGCCACTTCAAATGCAATCACTTTAGACACTTGTTGAATTTCACCTAAAGGTGGCAATAAATCAGCTTGTGGATCTTTCAGCAACGGTGAACAGTCTGCTAAAGCACTACTTGAAGCCATAAGCATGTTTTCTGTAACGCGTTTAGCACCTGATGCTACCACACCTAAACCAATACCAGGGAAGATGTATGAGTTGTTGCACTGCGAAATATTATAAAGCTTGCCGTGATGATTTACAGGTGCAAATGGGCTACCCGTTGCAATTAATGCTTTACCTTCAGTCCATTCCACAATATCCGCCGGTACTGCTTCTACACGCGAAGTCGGGTTAGATAACGGCATCACAATTGGTCGTTCACAATTGGCAGCCATTGTTTTAATAATTTCTTCGGTGAATAGGCCCGGCTGACCAGAAACACCGATTAATACTGTAGGCTTGGCATTTTTAACAACATCAAGAAGTGAAATCACTTCTTCAATATTGCCCCATTGGTCTACTACTTCAGCTTTTTGAGCTAACTTACGTTGGAAGTCTAATAGGTTTGGCTGATTTTCAGTGATCAAACCAAAACGATCTACCATGTAAACACGAGCACGTGCTTCAGCATCGGTTAAACCTTCTGAAACCATTTGTGCAACGATTTGCTCTGCAATACCACAACCAGCTGAACCTGCACCTAAGAAAGCAATTGTTTGGTCTTTTAATTGTTTACCTGCTGCGCGGCTTGCAGCAATTAAACTACCAACAGAAACCGCTGCTGTTCCTTGAATATCATCATTGAAACAACAAATTTTATCGCGATATTTTTCTAAAAGTGGCATCGCATTTTTTTGTGCGAAATCTTCAAACTGGATAAGTGCTTTTGGCCAACGACGTTTTACAGCTTCAATCACCATATCTACAAAGTCATAATACTCATCACCACTAATGCGTGGTTGACGCCATCCCATGTAGATCGGGTCATTTAATAATTGAGGGTTATTCGTCCCTACATCGATTGTGATTGGCAATGTGTAAGCAGGGCTAATACCACCACATGCGGTATACAGCGAAAGTTTCCCAATTGGAATACCCATGCCACCAATGCCTTGGTCACCAAGACCTAAAATACGTTCACCATCTGTAATCACGATGACTTTGACATTATTTTTATTAACGTTTTGCAAAATATCATCAATCACATCACGATCTGGATATGAAATGAAAACACCACGATGACGGCGATAGATATCAGAGAAACGTTGACATGCCTCACCCACAGTTGGCGTGTAAATAATTGGCATCATCTCTTCAAGATGATTTTCAATTAAGTGGTAAAACAAAGTTTCGTTGGTATCTTGGATATTACGTAAATAGATGTGCTTATTAATATCATCATTGAAAGCACAATATTGCTGATAAGAGCGTTGGCTTTGCTCTTCGATAGTTTCAATAATATGTGGAAGTAACCCGTGTAAGTTAAAGTTACTTCTTTCTTCTTGAGTGAAAGCGGACCCTTTATTCAAAAGGGGTAACTCTAAAAGTGTATAGCCTGCATAAGGGATATAAAGGGGATGTTTACTTGGGTGACCTGATATCATTGCCTATCTCATTTTCCAGCTTAGAACTCAGAAAAGTACAGTTTCAGCACTCTCTAAAGCTCGTTGTATGCGTAAGCTTAAGACTATTTAATACAAAATAGGTATTTTAAACTGTGATATTGAAATTGAATACTATTTAGAAAAAACATATAACAAAATTAATATTAAAAATTAATTACTTACATTTTTCATCTTTTTAAATCTATTCTTTCTTAACTCTATATCTGGCTTAGAATCTTATATTTTTGCCCTGTCTTACATTTTTATAAAAAATACCAAGTGTTTTACTATCTTATAATTTCAAAAATATTGCATAGAAAGCTTGAATTTACTTGTTTTTAGAATTTTACTAATTTTATTTTTTAATATTTACGAAAAAAATAGTTCTCGGCAACTTCATGAAAGAAATTAGGTGAAAGCGTTAAATGCACTCCCCTAACTCATAGGAAATTTGCTATATTTGACGTTTTTCTGCGACATCTATTTTCGATTGATATGAATACGGCAATACAAGCAGCTCTCGACCATGCAGTGCAAACCCTTCAGCAAGAAGGTGTGCTTCCTTCGGATTGGAATAATTCAAGCAATTTAACACGCACCAAAGACCGAAGCCATGGCGATTTTGCTTCTAATATTGCCATGATCGGCTCTAAAGCTGCTGGTATGAAACCACGCGATTTAGCTGAGAAAATTCTAGCAGCGCTACCAGAAGTTGCAGACATCAGCAAAGCTGAAATTGCAGGCCCTGGTTTTATCAATTTCTTTTTAAATGCAGATCAACGTTTTGCAATTCTTGACCAGATTCAAGCTCAAAAAGAAAGCTTTGGTCGTAGCCAATCAAATGCGGCTAAAAAGATTCAAGTTGAATTCGTTTCTGCAAACCCGACGTCTAGCCTACACGTAGGTCATGGCCGCGGGGCTGCTTATGGTATGACTGTTGCAAACTTGCTTGAAGCAACAGGTGCTAAAGTTGATCGCGAATATTATGTAAATGATGCTGGCCGTCAAATGGATATTTTGGCGACTTCTACTTATTTACGTTATTTGGAATTACTTGGACAAAACCTTGTATTCCCTAAAAATGCATATCAAGGCGATTACGTTAAAGAAATCGCACAAGGCATCATTGATAAAGATGGCGATGCTTACATTCGTGAAGTTGCGAATGTTTATAAAGATGTACCAGAAGACGTGCAATATGCTGAAGAGCTAGATAGCGAAGGCAACAAAGTCGTATTATCTGGCGACAAAGAAAAACACATTGACGGTCTTATTGCCAACTCACAACAATTATTAGGTGAAGGCTACCGCGTATTCCATCAAGCAGCACTTCATGCCATTTTAGATGATATTAAAGATGACCTTGCTGACTTCGGCGTAACCTTTAACCAATGGTTTAGTGAAGCATCTCTTAGCGCAAAAATTGACGAAGCGTTAGAAACACTTGATCAACGCGGCTTCTTATATGAAAAAGATGGCAACATCTGGTTTAAATCGACTGAATTTGGTGATGAAAAAGACCGTGTTGTGAAGCGCCGTAATGGTCAAACGACTTACTTTGCATCTGACATTGCATATCACTTAAACAAACTACAACGTGGTTATACTGACCTTGTTGATATTTGGGGTTCTGACCACCACGGTTATATCTCTCGCGTAAAAGCTGCGATTGATGCAATGGGTTATGACTCGAAAAAATTAACTGTTCTTTTAGTTCAGTTCGTAAGCTTATGGCGCGGTGGTGAGATGGTTCAAATGTCATCTCGTTCAGGTCAATTCGTGACTTTACGTGACTTGCGTAAAGAAGTCGGCAATGACGCAGCTCGTTTCTACTACGTGATGCGTAAAAGTGAACAACACATTGACTTTGACCTTGACCTTGCTGTTTCACAAAGTAAAGACAATGCGGTGTATTATATTCAATACGCTCATGCACGTATTTGCCGTATGCTAGAAAAAGCAGCGAGCACTGGCTTACAATTTGAAGTAAGTGCTGCTCGTTCACATGCTGCACGTTTATCACTTGATGCAGAAACTGAAATTCTTGCTAAACTGGCTGCATATCCAGACGTTGTGTTACGTGCTGCTAATGCATATGAACCACACCAAGTAGGTAACTACTTAAAAGAATTAGCTGCGCTATTCCACGGTTGGTACAATGAACACAAAGTTTTAAGTGATGATGCTGAACTTACACAAGCACGCTTATTACTTTCAATCAATGTACAGCAAGTATTGCGCAATGGCTTAGAATTACTCGGTGTTTCTGCACCTAAAGCCATGTAAGTTAGTGTTGGGGTGTGTGGTCAAAGCCATATACCCCTTCATGTTGTAAGAAATAACGCTTTGCAAGGAAATCTATCTATGCGAAGCGATGTTTTAAAGTAAACGAGAACTAAACTCGAAATAAAACAATCAAAATACAGAGGAATAATCCACGTGTTTGGCAAAACGCAACGCGGTGTATCTGAAAGACCTAACAAGCCTAAAAAGCCTTTAATTCCTAAATGGTTAGGGACACTTGTCGCTATTTTAGCGGTCTTATGTATCGCAGTAATGCTCATGCTTTGGAAACCGTGGCAACCTGTTTCTTCAAAAAACCAGATTACTTCTGAGCACTATAAAGAAGAAGAAACCAATAAAGATTACCGCTTTTATGATCTATTGCCTCAACAGCAGGTCACTCCTATTCCGGAACAGGCGATTCCAGAAAGTAAAAATCAGGGTACTGCCATGATTGTAGAAGCTCCTAGTACAGCTCAACCTGCCGCTTCTGAACCTGCAAGTGTAAGCACTGACGACACGACTGACTCAACAGCTGCTATACCTCAACAACCAAATTATATTTTACAAGTTCGAAGCTATACTGACCCCGATCAAGCAGATGCTCGACGTGCAGAAATCATTTTAAATGGCTTATCGGCTGATGTAATTAAAAGCTCTGAGAATGGAAAAACTTGGTATCGTGTTATTTCTGGTCCATATGACACTCAAGAAGCTGCTCTCGCTGCTCAACAAACATTGCAGCATAGCGGTATTGACTCTATTGTGATTAAACGCAGATAAAGATTAAGCAATAAAAAAGGAACAAATATTTGTTCCTTTTCTTTTATATATCAGCACAATTTCTTTCGTTTGACCCTAAACCTTTCTGTCTCGCTTTTTGAAAAGCTGGTCTTTGCTGAATCCGATGTAAGAATGCTTGAATATGCGGATATTTACCTTGAAGACGTGACTGTAGAGCCTCTAGTGGAAAACTCATTTGAATATCTGCAAATGAAAAATTCCCTGCAAAATATTCATGCTCAGCCAAATAATTTTCTAAAAAACTAATATGGTCTTTCATACGTGGACGAACAAAATTTGCTTTAACCCCTTCTGTAATTTTCTTTGCCACAGGCTGAATTAGCCAAGGTACATGTTTATTGACGTTGTTCATGACCAAAGTCATCACTAATAACGGCATAAGTGAGCCTTCGGCATAGTGCATCCAGTAAATATACTGCTGTAAATCCTGAGCTTGCTTAGGTTTAAACTGCTGCTTTTGATCATATCGCTGCTGCAAATACTCTAAAATAACAGCCGATTCTGCGATAACCTGCTCATCATCTGTCAAAATAGGTGCCTTGCCGAGCGGATGAATACATTTCAATGTTTCTGGTGCTGAATAGTTCGGAAGACGTTGATAAAAATGAATATCATAATCCAAGCCTAACTCTTCTAAAGCCCATAAAATCCGAAACGATCGCGAACATTCCAGGTGGTGTACACTAATCATGGTATTGCCTACTTTTATTTTTCTTTTTTACATAAAAAACAGCATGTGATCATGCTGTTTTATTCCATTTTTGGGATGGATATAAATCATCCACCGCAACAAAATAGCATTTTTATGCTGTAACAAGCACAGTATGAATGTCTAAACTACGTAACAAAGTTTTAGTGACTGGGGTTTTACTGCATATGGTTAAGATTTTTTGCTGAAGTTCTTCGTTTGGAAGTTCTTTAAAAACAATACGACGCTCGATATGTTCTTCATGCTCTCGATTGGTATGAAAATCAATTTCGACCGAGTACTCACCAAAATCATAACCCTTATGTTTTGCATACATTCTTAAAGTAATAAGTGTACATGCTGCCAGACTTCCGGTAAGCAAATCATAAGGTGCAGGCCCTTGATCATGTCCTTCTAGCTTTTCAGGCTCATCACAAAAGTATTGATGACGGCCGCTGGTAATTTCACCTTTCCATTGTTCTGCAAGAGGCTTTGCTTTACTGCTCGCAATTACTGCTGTCATTTTGATGCTCTCATTTGATCTGGAAGAACTGGTGCTTCTAAGCGGGCACCCACATAATCTGGAATTTCACCAAAACGCACGTCATGATTAACCCATTGCTCACGTGCTTCTTTTAAATCGTCCATCGTACGTGCAACGAAATTCCACCATAATAAGATCGGAGTTTCAAAAGGTTCACCACCGATTAATAGCACACGGTTCCCTTTCTTTACTTCAATCTCAATTTCGTTCAAACCTGTATCTAATACAACCATATTGTCAGCAGTAAGTTCATGGCCATTCACATGAGCTACGCCATCTAATGCCATAAAACCATATTCAAATTCAGGATTTAGTGGAATACGTGTCTTAGTATCTTGGGTAGCAATGAGATCAACCCCTACTAACGGTGTATGAACCACAACTGGAGAAGTCGTCTCTAAATATTCACCCACCAGTACAGTAAATTCCAGACCGTCTTTTTCAACAACAGGAAGATCGGGATAATGTTCAAATTTCGGATCCATGTTGCGCTTATGGTCCGGCAATGCAATCCAGAGCTGCGCAGCATGCATTTGAGTTTCAGTATCAGGTGCAACCTCGGTATGAGAAATACCATGTCCCGCCGTCATTAAATTAACTTGTTTAGGACGAATTAATTGCTTTGACCCTAAACTATCGGTATGCATCATGGTCCCTTCAATCATCCAAGTGAAGGTTTGCAAACCAATATGTGGATGAGGTCCTACATCTAAACCATTGCCGGCAGGAAATGTTACTGGTCCTGCATGATCTAAAAAGCACCATGCCCCAATCATTCGTTTTTGTCGACTAGGTAAAGCCCGCTTAATCACCGTCCCCTGTCCAATTTCGGCAGAGCGAATTGGAAACTCCTGAATAAATTGATTGGCAAATTTTTCGCAATCCTTTGAATCCGAAATATCGTAATCGTTATTATTGCTCATGATATTACTCTCTTTTACCTATGCTTGTGCAATGAGTCGTTATACTGATCTTAACAATACACTCATTATTCAATATAGTCTTTTAGTAATACACAGGGTGCCATGAATGAGACAATCAATTTTTAACAATCGAAAATTTAAAGGTATCTGGCCAACTTAAGGTGATTGAGTCTTAACTTGTTGTTTTAAATTCTTCATAAATTGCCCAAACTGTGGCAAGAATTCTTGAAACAATGGATGGTCTCGATTCTCTAACATGACTTCACTAAATAACTTTAGACCGACTGCAAAAGACTTTGCGGTTTGATCATCAAAAAATTCTGCGTTCTTTAACTTTTCAACAATCTCGAAAATATCGTCATGATTACCTGTATAGAACTCGAGCCGTTCCGTATAGGTAGAAACTTCGCCTTTGGCATCTTTTAAATGTTGTACCGTAACGTGATATTGATGCTGTTTCATACATAAACTCTCTATTAAAGTTGATAGTTTTTAGATAATTTCAACCTGTTTAAGGCCCATTTATAGACGCCCAATCGCAACAGCAGCCTGATCAATTTTTTCAGCAATTTGATAGATCTGCTCTTGCTTCAAGTCAGTGGTATTCAATTTCAAACGTAAAGCCGTCTTTAAGTTTTCCATGGCACGGTGAATTTCGATTAATTGATCATTACTGTGAATTTCACGTCTCAAACGCAATTTCTCTAACAACCCACTTAGCTTGTCTTGGTGTTCATTTAAATAAGCTTCCCCAAATTCCGTAATTTGATATTGTTTACGCTCTACATCTAGCAAGTTAATGAGGTTCATTTCTTCCAGGCTAGTTAAAGTCGGATAGATTGTTCCTGCACTTGGCGTATAGCCATCGCCTACCAAATCACTTATTTCTTTAATAATTTCATAACCATGCTTAGGACTTTGCTGAATAAGATGAAGGACTAAAAGTTTCATACGTCCAGCTTCAAAAAGTCTCCCACGACGCCCCGAACGGTGATGGCCGTGATGATGGTCATTATGTTCAGCATGATGATGTTCTGATTGTTGTCTCATCTTTGGAGGTTCTCTAATACGCACAATTTATAACTATTAAGATATATCTTAATATATCTTTTATCAAGAAAAAGTAATAAAATCTAACCTATTGCTTTGATAATTATTAAAATTAATATTATTTTCTTTAAACACTAAGTAATAAAAAAAGAGTGCTTAAGCACTCTTATATAGCCGTATGTTTAGTAAAGTCGGTAAGAAAAGCCAGAATCTAAAAAATTATTATGTGATCAAATTTCTTTTCTGCTCAAACTGCTCTTCAATTTTTGAACTCAGAAAATTAACAATAGGCTGCAAAGCATAATGTTCCTCTTGCCAATTTTGTTTACCGATTTCCCCTCTATATTCCTGTATAAGCCGCTGCAATACGAATTTCTGCTCAGGAGGAAGCTGAGGCATAACCCATCGAGCTGCATTGCCTTTTGAAGCAATATCCTTCATGACTAAACTAAAATAGATCCGGCATAAAGCTAAAATCTGGTTTCTTTCATCTGCATCCTCATCCCAATGAGCTACAATTTCGGGATAAGTATCAGACATTGCTTGCCATAGTTCTTGATCAGAAATTTCAGGTGCCCATTGGTCTAAAGCTGGACCAAATAAAACTGTATGATGAGATCTCGCTTTTCTAAGCAATATACTAATATCTGGGTCTTTCTGCGAACTTAATGTTCCACCTTCTTTAAGTTCTTCACGTAGCCATTCACCAAACTGCATTTCATAACTTAAAGGATAATTTCCAGACTGAATCTCATCTTTTAATAAAATAGTAACTTCTAATGGTCTTTGTAATTCCCCAACAGGCTGTGAAATTTTTAGTAATTCTTGTGCAAGCTGCTCGCGTAAAGCAGATGTTAATGGTTGAGTAACCACGACCAGAACATCAAGGTCACTTTCTGGCCCTAAGCCACCATCAACAGCTGAACCATAAAGATAGATTGCAAATAATGATTCCGCTAAAAGTTGCTGTAATTTTTCTTGTAGATATTCTAACTGAATGAAATCAGACATCTCTCATCTCCTTCGGAAGAAACAGATATAAAAAAGGCAGGATTTAATCCTGCCTTTTCATTTGATTATTCCCACTCAATCGTTGCTGGTGGTTTAGATGACACGTCGTATACCACACGTGATACATCTTTAATTTCGTTCATAATGCGTGTTGAGATTTTATCAACCAATTCGTATGGTAAATGTGCAAAACGAGCTGTCATAAAGTCAACTGTTTCAACTGCACGAAGCGCAATCACCCATGCATAACGGCGGCCATCACCGACTACACCCACTGATTTAACAGGTTGGAAGACAGCAAATGCTTGAGCTGTTTTATCATACCAACCGCTGTCACGAAGCTCTTGCATAAAGATATCATCAGCAAGACGAAGAATATCTGCATATTCTTTTTTCACTTCACCCAAAATACGAACGCCTAAACCTGGGCCCGGGAATGGATGACGGTAGATCATGCTGTGCGGTAAACCAAGTGTAGTACCTAATTTACGTACTTCATCTTTAAACAAGTCACGTAAAGGTTCAACCAATTCAAATGCTAAATCATCTGGTAAACCACCCACATTGTGGTGAGATTTAATAACGTGTGCTTTACCTTGTTTGCTTGCAGCAGATTCAATTACGTCTGGGTAAATTGTACCTTGCGCCAAGAATTTCACGCCATCAAGTTTACGTGCTTCTTCAGCAAATACTTCAATAAACTCACGACCAATAATTTTACGCTTTGCTTCAGGATCGGTAACGCCAGCTAGAGCATTTAAGAAGCGCGCTTCTGCATCTGCACGAATAACACGAATACCCATGTTTTCAGCAAACATTTGCATCACTTGGTCACCTTCGTTTAAACGAAGCAAACCATTATCAACAAATACACATGTTAATTGATCACCAATCGCTTTGTGTAAAAGCGCAGCAACAACAGATGAGTCAACACCACCAGAAAGACCTAAAAGTACTTTCTCATTACCAATTTGCTCACGTAACTGCTCTACACGCAAATCGATGATGTGTTCAGGTGTCCAAAGGCCACCACATCCACAAATTTTGTGAACGAAATTAGAAAGTAGCTCTTCACCTTTTGCCGTGTGTGTTACTTCTGGGTGGAACTGAACACCGTAAAAACGGCGTGTTTCATCACTTACAGCAGCAACTGGACAGCTTGGTGTGCTTGCAGTAATCGTAAAACCTTCTGGAATCTGGCTCACTTTGTCGCCGTGGCTCATCCAAACGTGTAGTTGGTTTTCGCGGTCTTGTAAGTTGCCAATAAGTTGGTCACGTTTAACGATATCAACTTCGGCATAACCAAACTCATGTACAGTACCCGGCACAACTTTACCGCCTAACTGTTCAGACATGGTTTGTAAACCATAGCAAATACCCAATACTGGAACGCCTAATTCAAACACCACTTGCGGTGCGCGAGGGCTGCCCTCTTCATGCACACTCTCAGGTCCACCTGATAAAATGATACCGTTTGGCTTAAAAGCACGGATGTCTTCTTCAGACATATCAAAGGCATACATTTCAGAGTAAACACCAGCTTCACGTACACGACGTGCAATGAGCTGACTATATTGAGAGCCGAAATCCAGGATCAGGATACGATCTTCAGTAATTTGAGTATTGGTAGTCATGACAAACCACTAAATGGCAAAAGAATTAAGCGCGCCATTTTAACATTTTTCACGCTTCGACGCACCGCAAATCATCATATATCTTATTTTTTTCATATTAGAATCATTTTAATAGTTAGAATAATCGATATAAAATATTATTTATTTATATTTATCAACACCCTAAAAGTTACTTTAGAACTTCTGCACATTGATAAATTCATCACATTCTATGCAACATCATAATGAATTTGATGTTAAGATGACCCGATAAAACAGGCATTACCATGGAAAGGTAAATACCATTAAGCGATATTTGTCTGACCTTAAACAGTTATCCGTTTTTTATGGCTTGTTGCCCCATATCAAAATCAATAGAAATCTAAGGAACAACAATGCTTCAAACTATGATTGCAGATTTCCAGCAACATTTTTGGTTGTATGTCTCTATTCCTTTCATGAGTGGTTTAATTGGCTATGTCACTAAAGTGATTGCCATTCAAATGATGTTTTCACCACTTGAATTTAAAGGTATTAAACCGTTTTTTGGCTGGCAAGGTATTGTGCCTCGTAAAGCCGAAAAGATGGCAACGACTGCTGTAGAGCTTATGACGGCTAAGCTCATTAAGCCCGAAGAAATTTTTGCTCGCCTTGACCCAAAGCGTATTGCTAAAGAAATTGAAAAACCATTAATGGCAGCAGCAGAAGATATTACCCGTGAGGTTGCCCAAGAATATCAACCAGGCTTATGGGAAGGCATGCCTGAGTTTGCCCGCCAAAGACTGATCCGCAGAGTGCAATCAAAAGCCCCGGAAATTGTCGAGCACATCATGAGTGAAGTGCAACGTGACGTAAATCGATATTTTGATATTAAACATTTGGTCATTAGTAATTTACTTAAAGACAAACGCCTACTGAACAATATTTTTAAACGTGTAGGCAAACAAGAGTTTAAGTTTTTCAGTAACGTTGGTTTTGTATTTGGTTTTGGTATTGGTGTGATCCAGATGCTCTGCTGGATTGTCACACAAGGAAAATATCCTTGGATGCTACCTCTGTTTGGCGGATTTGTAGGTTTTTTTAGTGACTGGATTGCCCTACAAATGATGTTTAGACCCCTCTATCCGAAAAAAATATTGGGCTATACATGGCAAGGTCTATTTATTAAACGTCAAAATGAAGTGGCAGCTGACTATGCAGCTTTAATTTCCAAACAACTTTTGACTTCACGCCATATGATGGAAGAGTTGTTTTCAGGTACACACTCTGCACGTGTTATTGAGCTGGTTAACCGTCATGTCAAACAGGAAATTGACATGCAAGCAGGTGTAATCCGCCCACTCGTTGTTTATGCAATTGGTGGAGAAAAATACCAGAATATGAAAACTCAGGTTGCGGAACGTATCATGCAGCAACTTCCAGAGACCATGAAATATGTTGAGTCTTATGCAGAAGATGCCATGAATATTCGCAATACCCTGATTGAGCGTATGCAGAAATTAACGCCTTCGGAATTTGAAGGTATGCTACGTCCAGCCTTTAAAGAAGATGAGTGGGCACTCATTGCAGTAGGCGCAGTACTTGGTTTTGTTGTTGGTGAGCTACAAATCCAGTTTATGCTTTAATTTTTAAATATAAAAAAACCGGATGAATGAATCATCCGGTTTTTATTTTGCTTTAGATATTATTTTTCAATTGCATGGTCGAGGCTAATACGTCCAGCACCGTGAAGCATCAAGAAGAATAAACCACCTGCCATTGCAAGATTTTTCATAAAGTGGATGCCATTGTTATATTGTGCTGCTGCATCAGCCCCACCTTGGTGAAATAAGAACGCAGTTAAGATGCTAAAGATCCCAAGACCAAAAGCTGCGAAACGTGCTTGGAAACCAAATAACAACGCTAAACCACCACCGAACTCAACCAGAATAACTAATGGTAGAAGTCCACCTGGAACACCCATTGCTTCCATATATCCAGCAGTTGCCGCATAACCGGTAATTTTCCCCCAACCAGCAGCAAGAAAGATATAAGCGATAAGAAGACGAGCAACAAGGCTAATAAAACTGTCTGCGCCTGGTTGCGTCACGATATTTTTGACCACCAAATTTGGATTAAACATATTGCCACCTTTATTTAATGCTTATTTGTTGATGAACTCATTCTAGGTTTGGGACATTGATAATTAAATACTCAAAATCCATATATATCGTTGCACAAATAGGATGATCAATTTGTATATTTTTGATGTTTTATACTGACTTTCTATAGGCTCGCTGCTAGGATTTGAGCACGGTTTACCACTTAATCATCTCATGGAACTTCTTGATTTTATTCTACACGTTGATCAGCATCTCGCCGAATTTATCACAAATTACGGGACGTGGATTTATGGCATTTTATTTTTAATTATTTTTGTCGAAACTGGTTTAGTGGTTATGCCGTTCTTACCGGGTGACAGCTTACTGTTCGCAGCAGGTGCTTTAGCGGCTTCTACAGGCACAATGGACCCTTGGTTACTGGGCATTCTACTCTTCATTGCCGCGGTTTTAGGCGATACAGTGAACTATCATATTGGACGTTTTATCGGTCCACGTGTATTTGAAATGAATTCACGCTTTATTAATAAGCAACATTTAATTAAGACTCAAGAATTCTTCTCCCGTCATGGTGGCAAGACTATTATTTTTGCACGTTTCATTCCATTTGCTCGTACCTTTGCACCTTTCGTTGCTGGCGCTGGCAGCATGAATTATAAGTTTTTCTTAACTTATAACGTAATTGGCGCATTCTGTTGGGTAGCTTCTTTTGTCACTTTAGGCTATCTCTTCGGTGGACATCCACTTGTAAAAGATAACTTTACCCACCTTATTTTTGGCATCATTATTATTAGTATTTTACCGGGTGTGATCGGCTTCATACGTCAAAAGCTAAAAAACCGAAAAGCTAACATTTAAAGAGCAATTAGAAAAAACGGAATACCACCGGAAGCATACATAAAATAAGTAACATGGCCGATCCTTTATATAGATGATCGGCCTTTATTTTTTTCATTGATCCCGTCAATAAAGCACGTCCGAAAAACATCCAGAAACTTGCTGCTGGAATAAGAATCAAAGTAAAAGCAGCCAGAACCATGAGAAAATTCTCAGGCGAATTCCATGTTTCAGCGGGGAAAATACCTGCGGCAAAAAGTAAAGACTTAGGATTTTTTAAAGTTGAGAAGAATAATTGACGTGGGCGAATATTACGATGATTTTGGCTAAATTGTTGTAAATGCGTGGTTTTCCATAAGCGGAATGCTATCCAGAATACATATAATACGCTAGTGATGTGCAAAATAAGCAGTAGTGCAGGCCAAACCGGATCTGCCAAATGAATGAACACTGCCCAAAAACTAATGCCATAAGCGTAGCCCAACCATTCCATTGGGATAAGCCAGAATGTTTTAGATAAACCTTGTGAGTGAGCGGCGGTTGCAAGTAATGCGTTTGTCGGGCCCGGAATAAGTAAAACAGCCAACATAGCTAATACAAAAAACCAGCTCTCAATCATATAATTTCCACATTAGTAAAGATGCGGCAACATTAAACGAAATGGGCAAAATATAGCAAGTTTAGAGCGTATTCTGATTAGAAAGAATACAAGTTATTCTAAGGCTTATCTTTAAAAAATTATTGATTTATAATAATTTTATTATGAAACATTTTGCTAAAGTTTATTCATCACAATATGCAATTAGTTAGCATATTGTGATGCAAAACTGATGATTAATTCATCTTTTTCCGAACAATAATTGGACAATTCTTAAACTGAGCAGCCTGAACAATGGCTTCTTGTTGACCTAATACACGTGAAAGTTCGGTGTTTTTGGTTGAAGAAGATTGTCCCATATTGACAGAGATGGATGGGCCGAATCCCCAACCGCCTCGTCCCCAGCCACCGCCAAGCCCGAGTCCAACACCCATACCTGTACTTTTTGGTGTCTGTACACCATTGTCGATATATTGTTGAATACGGTTATATTCACTTTGTAGTTGCTGGCAACTCAAAGATTGATACTGAGTCGGAGACACATAAGTCGGTTTTACCGTTGTAGCACAAGCGCCCAATAGTAAAGTGGCCGCTGCCAAAGGCACAATATATAAGCCTTTCATCATTTTTCTCTTATCGTTTTGGTTCAATTTCGCTGAACAATGCCTCATAAGACTGAGTCAATTTGTGTTCTGGCGCTAAGTGAGCCAAAGGTAAATTTTTCTGATGTGATTCTTTCATCAAAATCGAAGGCGGTAACATGCTATTGAGCACGGGTAACCCTTCATCTTTTAACTGTTGAACCACTTCCCGAGGTAGTTTTGCTTGGGACTGGAACTGATTCACCACAATTCCTTCAATTTCCAAGCGATCATTATGATCATCTTGCGTTTCGAGAACATTTTCAATCAATGTTTGTAAAGCACGCTTTGAAAAGACATCACAGTCGAAAGGAATCAGAACCTTATCTGCTGCAATTAATGCAGACAATGTGAAAAAGTTAAAGGCTGGAGGTGTGTCAATATAAATGCGGTCATAGCGCCCAACCAAGCTTTGAATAGAGTCACGCAATTTATAAATTTTATGTTTGCTTTCAAGTGCATGTTCAAGAGCACCGAGCGTAGGGCTAGCCGGAAGCACATCTAATTTTGCAAAGGATGTAGAGTGTACAAAACTGTCGAGATCTTTGTTGCGTGGAGCTTTTAGAATTGAGCCCAGTGCGTTCCCAATTAAACCTTTCTGTTGATTATTTCCCAACACATCTTCAAAGAAGTTTTCAATATTTGGTTCTAAAACTGCTTTATCAGCAGCGTATGTTGCTTCTTCACCTAAAAGGTATTGGCTTGAGTTGGCTTGAGGATCAAGATCGATAACCAAGGTCCTTAAGCCATGTTTGGCACTAATGGCAGCCAAATTTACAGTAATACTTGATTTCCCTACACCGCCTTTTTGGTTAAACACCACACGAGTTAGCATGTTTCCCTCTACATATTTTTTTACTGTATGCAGTTTAACCTAGAGCTTACGCAAAAAGACAAAGAATGTAGAACAATTAAGCAAAAACAGGTTTCACTATTACCAAAATAATAATGGCAATAAATGCGATTGCACTAATGACCAAACCCGCACGGCGCTGAGCTAGTAAAATAGTGTCATCCTTTTTAAAGGCTTTCATTAAAGATGATAAGAGCACTAAAAATAAGATAATTTTAGCGTAGAACCATGGCTGTACCTGAAAGTTCTTCATCACCAGTAAAATTGCTCCGGTAATGAAAACCACGGTAAATGACAAATGCTGTAAAGAAACTAAAACTTTACGCCCTGCTGGGTTAGGTTGTTCACCTTGTACACCAATAAATAGTGTAGAAGCGCGTAATACAAAAACCATAAGTGCGGCTGCTACCGCAGTCATATGGATAATTTTAGTGAGTAAATGTGCATCCATAAACTAAGCCCTTAGTTTTTAGGTGCATGTGCACATTCTGGACTTGCTGGCGCTTGACCTTGCCACTCACTTGGTAAATAAGCGTGGATTGCTAAAGCATGAATTTGTCCTGGATTCATTAAATCAGAAGCCAAGGCATAAACTTTTTGATGACGCTGAACCAAACGCAAGCCGTTAAATTCTTCACTCACCACAATCACTTTAAAGTGGGATTCTTTACCAGGAAAATAACCACCATGGCCAGCAGACTCATTAATGACTTCTAAATGGCTAGGTGCAAGGGTCTGTAACCGTTCAATCAACTGTTGTTCAAGGCTCATAGCTTTTCCTTTTACGATTATTCGTATATTTAGACCTAGTATACCCTGTCTACACACAAACAAAAGTTGCTCTTGTATGCTTTGACTTCAAACAAAATGTCTATTTATTCGGCAACTTATCAATAAAAATAACTCTAAATGCTCATTTCTGTTTTTATTTTATGCAATCAGCATAATTATTTGCATAAAGTTGTTGACCCTTGTTTTGCTTAATGTATTATAAGCGGCACGCGGGAATAGCTCAGTTGGTAGAGCATAACCTTGCCAAGGTTGGGGTCGCGAGTTCGAGTCTCGTTTCCCGCTCCAGATTGGTTTTTTTTGAGAAAGTTTTAGTAAAAACTGCTCATACATGCGGGAATAGCTCAGTTGGTAGAGCATAACCTTGCCAAGGTTGGGGTCGCGAGTTCGAGTCTCGTTTCCCGCTCCAAATTCAAAAGGCGCTTATCGAAAGGTAAGTGCCTTTTTCGGTTGTGCCAGACTACTACCCACCACACAACCCTATTTACTCGGGGAAATATTTCCCCAACTTCTCAATGGAATGCCTATTCCCTGCTCACCAGAAATTTGGGAATTATCAAGGTTTTCAGCCGTAGATTTTTCAAATCCACCTTCCTCTACCAGTCAGGCTGTGTCATCACCTGTCTCAATTGCAATTCTGCAAGAAGCAATCAACTTTGCAAGAGAACAAGGCGCAAAACAACTCATTACGACTTCTCCTCTTGGAGTAGAACGTTTATTACGTGCTGCGGGTTTTCGTGCCCATCGTGCAGGTCCACCAATGACGATTGATGGATATTCGATGTTTGCATGCTTGATTGATATCTAATTTCTTATATAGGACTCATGCCTATCCTTGGGGCATGAGTCCTAATTTTTACATAGCAATCTATACATATGACCGAGCAAGATGAGTGCATATCAATCAATCTTGGTTTTTAGATTTAGGTTTGCTTTCTTATAATAAGTCTCATCCTTTTTATAGCTCCAATCGCGCGGCATAAATGATGTCGATATAATCGCAACTACAGCCATACTTCCGATATAAAACATAATTAAATATGGATTGCCTTGCCCAATACTGAGCAGTTTAGTGGCAATCATAGGGGCTAAACCACCACCCAAAACACCTGCCAACTGTACCGAAATCGAAATACCGCTATAACGAATTTCAGCAGGAAATTGACGCGCAAAAAGCTGAGCTTGTGGCGCATACATAATCGGGAACACCACACCAATTGCCAAAACAATTGCCGTCCAGACCAGTACCGGATCTTTGGTATTGAGCATGCTAAAAAATGGATAAGAATAAAGTGCCAATACACATAGACCAAACATAAACATATTGCGTTGACCGACTTTATCGGACAAATGTCCGCATAACGGCGTCATAAATAAAATCACGGCTGCACCGCAAATAGTGGCAAACAAAATGTCTTGTCGTGGAATACCTAATTGTGTGGTGGTGTAAGCTAACGTAAAGGTTGAAGCAATATAGAACCATGCATTTTCGGCAGCGCGAGCCAAAATAATGGTGATAAGTTGTTTTGGATGGTTTTTAAAAACCTGAAAAGCCGGAACTTTGACTTCTTCGGACTGTTGTTTTACTTTTTCAAAGTCTGGTGACTCAGGCACTTTTACACGAATATACCAACCCACTGCCAGTAAAATAATGCTGGCAAGAAATGGTAAACGCCAGCCCCAGCTAAATAATGCTTGCTCAGGTAATAACGACACCAGTCCTAGTGCGATTGAGGCGAGCATTAAGCCCCCACCGGTACTGGCTTGAGGCAAACTTCCCCAAAACCCTTTACCACCTTCGGGTGCATGTTCTACTGCCATAAGCACGGCACCGCCCCACTCACCGCCCATGGCCATACCTTGAATAAATCGCAAGATCACCAAGCCAATTGCAGCCCAATAACCTATTGACTCGTAAGTCGGTAAGAGGCCAATCAGTACGGTTGGAATTCCCATGAGCATCAGCGTTAGCAATAACATTGACTTACGGCCAATCTTGTCACCGAAATGACCAAAGACTAAACCACCAAGTGGACGGCCAATAAACCCAACAGCATAGGTTGCAAATGCTGCAAGCACACCTGTAAGTGGGTCCAGATTTGGGAAAAATAGTTTGTTAAAAATGAGAGCTGCTGCTGCACCATAAACAAAAAAGTCATACCACTCAATCGTAGTGCCGACCATGCTAGAGATGCCTGCTAATCGATGTGACGACTTTTTAGGATGTGAACCGTTTCCATGTGTTGTTTGCATCGTAATGTCCTTTTTAGATTTTCTTGTTTTGTCTTTTTATGCTTATGATCTGTCCTGACCATAAGCATGTTCAGGTCTCGCTTTATCTCCTTAAGCTTTTTATGTGTTTGAAAAATGGTTTAGCTTAGTTTTTCTAAAATTTGTTCCAGCTCAGGATTACGTTCTTGCCACCGTGGTTGTTTATCTTTATCAACGATGAGCGCACGAACGCCTTCAATAAAGTCACCATGCTCAAACCAGATATCCTGTAAATCACGCTCAAGCTGCATACACTGCTGTAGTGAAAGTCCACGGCCTAAATGTTGCAGTTTCAAGCTGGTTTGTTTGGCAATAAATGAACGCTGCTGCAAAATACTAAGCATTTTACTCGCCCAAGTCTTTAAGCTCTCATCCTTTTCATTTTCAAGGCTTTGTTCTATCTCATCTAAATGCTGAAATCCAAAATGTTTACGGATGCCTTCGGCAAGTTGTTTAAGCTCACTTTCAGCAGGACGAGTAATAAATCGGGTAATGATGTGTTCAATTCCCTCTTTGCTTAAACTTGGCGCTTCGACGAGAGCGTCTTGTAAAGCTTGTAACTGATCGCTTGGCACATGGTAGTCAATTAAGTCGAGATAGAGCGCATCACTACTGCTGATCTGCTCACCCGTAATTGCCATATAAACGCCAATATCATCAAGGCGAGACAGGAAATGAGTTGCGCCAACGTCCGGGAAAAAACCAATCGCTGTTTCAGGCATGGCAAATCTGGACTTTTCACTGCTTACCACAATGTGACACGCCTGAGCCAAGCCAAAACCACCACCTAATACATAGCCATCAAGCACAACGATGATTGGCTTTTCATATTCGCGCAGTGTATTGAGCATTTTATATTCGGCACTAAAGTAGCCTTTGTAATCGGCTGTGCCATTTTTATAACTGTCATAGAGATAGCGAATATCGCCACCTGCACAGAAGGCTTTTGGGCTATTTGATTTAATTAAGATCGCCTGAACAGCAGCATCATTTCGCCACAGTTCCAATTGGGCGCCAATTCCTTCAATCATATCTAGCGACAATGCATTGAGATGAGTCACACGATCTAAGGTGATCACACCAAGCTGACCTTGTCGCTCAATCATTAAGTGATTTTCTGTATTCATTTTATTGATCTCTTACTGATTTTTAAAATTTGCCTGCCGTTTTTCAACAAATGCCTGCATGCCTTCTTTTTGGTCCGCAGTTGCAAAAATGGAGTGGAACATGCGACGTTCAAAACGTAAACCTTCGGTGAGATTCACCTCAAAAGCTCGGTTAATGGTTTCTTTGAGCATCACGTTTGCAGTTAAAGACCGTGCTGCGATTTTTTCAGCGGCTTGCAAGGTTTGTTCAAGTAATTCTTCTTTACTAAACACACGTGCAACCAAACCACTTTGTTCTGCCTCTACTGCGCCCATTTGACGAGCGGTAAGGCACATTTCCATTGCTTTAGCTTTACCAATGGCATGGGTTAATCGTTGTGTCCCACCAATACCCGGAATTACCCCTAAAGTGACTTCGGGTAAACCAAACTTGGCGTTATCAGCACAATAAATAAAGTCACACATGAGTGCTAATTCACAGCCACCACCCAATGCATAGCCACTCACCGCAGCAATTAAAGGTTTACGGCGCTGTGCAATACGGTCTGCAAGATGAAAAAAGTCATCTAAATAAATATCGGGAAATGCCAAATCGGCCATTTCTTTAATGTCGGCCCCTGCGGCAAAAGCTTTTTCTGAGCCGGCTAATACGATGCAGCCAATTTCGCGATCTTTTTCGAGTTGATCTAATGCCTGATTAATTTCGCTAATTAATTCACTATTTAAGGCATTGAGCGCTTGAGGGCGATTTAATGTAATCAGTCCAACCCCATTACGCTTTTCTAATAAAATACTTTGCCACTGCATTATTTATTCCTTGTTCTGATTTTATAGACTACGTGCAATCACTAAACGTTGGATATCACTTGTGCCTTCATAAATTTGACAAATACGCGCATCACGGTAAATACGTTCAATTGGGAAGTCTCGAAGATAACCATAGCCACCAAACACTTGTAAGGCACTTGAACACACACGCTCAGTCATTTCTGAAGCAAATAACTTGGCCATTGAGGCTTCGTTGAGACACGGTTGGCCTGCTTCTTTGAGACGTGCAGCGTAGTGAACCAGTTGTCTCGCTGCTTCAATTTCGGTTGCCATGCTAGCAAGGCGAAACGCGATGGTTTGATGCTCAAAAATTGGTTTGCCAAAAGTAATACGCTCTTTGGCATAACGAGTTGCTTCTTCGAGCGCCGCACGTGCTAGACCGACTGCTTGTGCAGCAATACCAATACGTCCACCTTCTAAATTGGCGAGAGCAATTTTCAGGCCTTCACCTTCTTTACCCAGCATGAGACTTTTATGGATGCGTACATCTGTCAGCGCAATTTGGCAGGTATCTGAAGCATGCAGACCTAACTTTTCTTCAACGCGAATCACTTCATAACCCGGTGTCTCGCGTGGGACTAAAAATGCACTAATCCCCTTTTTTCCTGCGCTCGGATCGGTCACAGCAAATACGATAATGACGCCAGCATTATTACCCGAGGTAATAAACTGCTTGGCACCATTTAAAATGTAATCGTCACCATCTTTTACCGCACGGGTCTTGATAGCTGCTGCATCTGAGCCAGTATGCGGTTCGGTTAAGGCAAAAGCTCCTATCATTTCACCTTGTGCCAAAGGTTTTAAAAAGCGCTCTTTTTGCTCGTCAGTCCCAAATTTTAAAATAGGCACACAACCAACCGAGTTATGTACACTCATAATGGTCGAGGTTGCACCATCCGCTGCTGCAACTTCCTCGAGTGCCAGTACATAGGCTAAGTTACCCGTGTCTGAACCACCCCATTCCTCTGAAACAAGCATTCCCATAAAACCGAGTTGTCCCATTTGAGTCAGAGTTTCTTTTGGAAAAGTTCCATCTCGATCCCAATCACTGGCATTAGGCTTGATTTGTTCTTGGGCGAAACTTTTCGCCATATCACGAATGAGTAATTGTTCTTCGGTAAATTGCATTATTATTTCCTTTACCCTGCTTTAGCTTGTTGTTTAGCAATTTCTTGATTACGCAATAAAAAGCGCTGAATTTTGCCACTTGGAGTTTTAGGTAATTCACTCACAAATTCAACTAATCGTGGGTAAGCATGAGCAGAAAGTCGTCTTTTAACAAACTGGCTGAGTTCTTCAGCAAGCGCATCTGAAGGTTGTACGCCCGCAGCTAAAATTACAAAAGCCTTAACCACTTCAGTGCGATCCGGATCAGGCACGCCTATTACTGCGGCTTCAATCACAGCGTCGTGTTCAAGTAGTGCGCTTTCTACATCGAAAGGTCCAATACGATAACCCGATGTGGTGATCACATCATCGCTACGGCCGACAAAGCTCATACTGCCATCGGCATGTAGCTCGGCAGTATCACCCGTTAAATAGTAATGACCAATGAAAGGTGATTTACGACTTTCTTTATAGCCACCAAACCACATCATTGGAGACTGGCTAATGTCGACTGCTAAAATTCCCGGTGTGTCTGGCGGAAGTTCTTCACCTTGTTCATTAACAATTGCAACACGATAGCCCGGACTTGGAAAACCTGCTGAACCAGCATGAATTTCATGTTTTAAACCATGATGATTACACACCACCATGCCCACTTCAGTTTGCCCATAATGGTCATAAATTGGAGCATCAAGGACTTGTTTAAACCAACGAATTACTTCTGGGTTAAGCGGCTCGCCTGCACTACTCACCACACGGAATTGTCCTTTTAACGGCGCCATTTGTGCCGGATCAGCCGCCATCATCATGCGGTAAGCCGTTGGTGCACCTGCCAAGTTGTTAACTTTATAATCTTTCACAATTTGACATAGGCTATCGGTACTAAAACCGCCTTCATAGAACAAAGTGGCATGGCCTAAAAATAACGGTCCAGTAATCGCATAGTACAGACCATAAGCCCAACCCGGATCGGCAATATTCCAGAATGAATCCTCTTCGGTTAAACCAATGGCATCTTGCATATATCGACCAAAAGCAATCAGTGCTTTTAGTGGCACTTCCAATGGTTTCGCTGGTCCTGTAGTGCCTGAAGTAAACATAAGCAAGAAAGGATCTTGGATGCTACGCATCACCAGATCACATTGATCGGACTGCTGCTTCACTTCATTCCAGAAATTAAAATCACCTGCTTTAAGCGGAGTACCTTGTGCGTCGGCCACTGTCATAATTGCAGGGCACTTTTCAATTTCGTCGAGCTTGCTACGGTTGCCCATATCGGTCACCACCAGCTTACTTTGAGCAAGTTGAATACGGTGCTCAATCGCTTTGGGACCAAAGGCAGTAAATAGGGGTTGGTACACCGCACCAATTCGCCAAGCTGCCAAAATGGTCACAATCAGTTCAGGTGTTCTTGGCAATAAGCCTGAAATACGGTCTCCCGCTTTCACACCTTGTGATTTTAAAAAGTTAGCAAACTGACTCGACCATTCTTTTAGTTCACGGAAGGTATATTGTTCTTTGCGACCGTCTTTTCCTTGCCAGTACAGCGCGATTTTGTCGCTATCTGCATGTCTATCACAACATTCGTAACATGCGTTCAGTGCATCGAGTGAACCTGACAACATCTGTTTAGCAGTGCTTTCCAAATCGAAAGCCTGTACAGCATTTTGATAATCCATCATATCTTTTCCCTCAGTCCGGATTTGTTGTTATTCACGACAGGGTTTGATTTATTCGTTTAAAGCCATCCTTTGGCTTTACCGTTATGCCTCTTGTGGCAGGTATTGTTGAATAATGCTCGAGAAATCGAGATGAGCATTACCACGCATACACATTTGCTGATAAAGCTGTTGTACCATGCCACCTAATAAAACCGGCTGTTTCACTTGGCCTGCGGCTTCTACAGCGAGTCCTAAATCTTTTAGCATTAGCTGTGTCGCAAAACCGTCTTGATAGCCTCGAGATGCGGGCGCATTTTCATTAATATGTGGCCATGGGTTACACACATCCGAACTCCAGCAACGGCCACTTGAAGTATTAATTACACCTGCCAATGCTTGTGGGTCGATGCCTAACTTCACACCCAGCGCCATGCCTTCGGCCACCGCAGCCATTGAAATTCCTAAAATCAGGTTATTGCAAATTTTGGCAATTTGACCTGCACCCACATCACCACAATGAACAATATTTTTGCCCATGTGGCTGAGCACAGGTTTCACCTCATTAAAGGTTTGCTCATCGGCACCGACCATGAAGGTTAAGGTTCCTGCTTGAGCACCAATGGTTCCACCAGAAACTGGTGCATCACAAATTTTAATATTTTTACTATGTGCAACAGCAGCAATGTCTTTAATGGTTTGCGGGTCAATGGTGCTGCTATCAATGCATAAGCTACCTGCTTTTAGCACTTCCAAGACACCATTTTCACCCAAGTAAACCTCTTTAACATGCTTCGCCGCAGGCAACATGGTAATGACTACATCTGCTTGTTTAGCTGCGTCCTGTGGGCTGTCGCAAACCACACCACCTGCCTCGGCGAAGTGCTGAATTGCGATTTCACTGAGGTCGTAACCATAAACTTTGAGTCCTGCTTTTAGTAGGTTTTGGGCCATTCTGCCGCCCATATTACCTAGACCGATAAAGGCGATATTCATCCGTGATCCCCTTAACGTAAACTAATGGTTGTATTTACACCACCAACTTCATGGCTATCTTCAAACCAGCGACTGGTAATCGTTTTGGTTTGGGTATAGAACTGCACAGCCTGTTTACCGTATGGTCCTAAATCACCTAGTTTTGAGCCTCTTGAACCGGTAAAACTAAAGAACGGCACTGGTACAGGAATTGGAATATTGATACCGACTTGACCAATATCAATAAGGTTTTGGAAAGTACGTGCAATGGCACCGCTTTGTGTGAATAGCCCTACACCGTTACCAAATGGGTTGACATTGATCAAAGCGATTGCTTCATCGAGTGTATCTACACAAATAATTGAAAGTACCGGGCCAAAGATTTCTTCTTTATAAATACGCATGTCGGTATTTACACCACTAAAAATCGTGGCGCCCACAAAGTTACCTGACTCATAACCTTGTACTTGAACATTGCGACCATCGAGTAGTAACTCTGCACCTTGCTCAACACCGCTATTAATCAAGTCAATTACACGCGCTTTGGCACGTTTTGAAATCACTGGACCAATGTCAGTATTTGGTTCATGACCTGCATTTACTTTTAGTGTTTTGGCTTTTTCAACTAACTCTTGAATCCACTGTTTACTGTCGCCAACCATCACTGCAACCGACAATGCCATACAGCGTTGTCCCGCTGCACCGAATGCTGCCCCTACTAAAGCGTTTAAGGTTTGTTCCTTATTGGCATCCGGCATCACAACTACATGGTTTTTTGCACCCATCATGGCTTGCACACGTTTGCCATGCTGCCCTGCAAGGTTATAAACATGTGTTCCAACCGCTGTTGATCCTACAAATGAAATTGCTTTAATGTCTTTATGGGTACACAAACGGTCAACCACTTCTTTACCGCCATGCACAACGTTCAGCACACCTGCCGGAATACCAGCTTGAATCGCAAGCTCAACCAACATCATGGTCGATAATGGATCTTGTTCTGATGGTTTTAAGACAAAAGTATTGCCGCACACGATTGCCATTGGGAACATCCAAAGCGGGATCATGGCTGGGAAATTAAACGGCGTAATACCCGCACAAACACCCAAAGGTTGTTGCAAGGTATACGTATCTACACCACATGCTACACCTTCAACATATTCACCCATTTGTAAAGTACCAACTGAACATGCATGTTCAACCACTTCTAGACCACGTTGAATATCACCTTCGGCATCTGCCAAAGTTTTACCTTGTTCAGCCGTCAATACTTGTGCGATTTCTTTCATGTTGGCACGGATCAAGTCTTGTAACTTGAGCATGATGCGCATACGTGCCTGAATTGGGGTCTGGCGCCACGAAGCAAAAGCATCTTGTGCAGCCTGAATAGCAGCGTCGACTTCTTCAACCGTTGCAAAAGGCACGCGGCCAATCACTTCCTGAGTTGCAGGGTTAACAATGTCTTGCCATTCTTGTGTTTTAGATTCGATAAACTGTCCGTTAATAAGTAATTTAGCGGTGTCCAATTCGATTTTCTGGATTGTGTTCATAACCTCTCCGTAGGTCATATTTTTATTGTGTTCAGTTATTAGAAAATACTTTTCTATGTATTTTCTTTATTCAGGTTTTATTTGAGACTAACAAAGAAATCTTTGACCACCAACGCAAATTCATGCACGATTGTTGTGCAAATATGCACAGGGACAATAACAAAAATGAAAGTGGATTGGGATCATCTACAGTTTTTTCTGGTTTTAGCACGCACTAAAACTCTAACCAATGCTGCACGTATTATCGGTGTCGAGCACAGTACGGTGGCTAGACGGATTCAGGCTCTAGAACTTGCTTTGGGTACCACGCTATTTAAGCGTGAAGCAACGGGCTATGAGTTAACTCTCGAAGGGATGGCACTTGTCCCTCGAGTTGAACAAATGGAACAAGCTTTCTTACAAATTGAAAAACCACATCAACCTTTGCAAGGTCGTGTGCGAATTGGCACACCTGAGGGTTTTGGAACTGCATTTTTAGCCCGCTTACTGGCTGAGTTCTCCATACAGTATCCTCTGCTTACCATCGACCTGATACCCGTACCAAAAATGATTAAGCTCTCGCACCGTGAAGCAGATATTGTGGTGTCGATTGAACGCCCAACCTCAGGGCCTTATATCATTACGCGCTTGTCTGATTACTGTTTAAAAATTTACGGTAGCCAAAACTATCTAGCGCAAAACCCACCAATTCGCCGTCTGGAAGATTTAACCCAGCACCGCTTTGTGAACTATATTGATGATCTGGTGTATAGCCCCGAGCTGTATTGTCTAGAACGCTTACCTTTAAAGCTTAACGCGAACTTTCGCAGTAGCAGCATTTTGGCACAACAAATTGCGGTCAGCGCAGGCGCAGGTCTTGCAATTTTGCCCAAGTTTTTGGCAGATGATAAGCCTGAGCTTGAAGAGGTGTTAGAACAACAAGTTCGTTTTACCCATACCTTCTGGATGCTGACCTTCGTTGATTTACAGCATGAGCCGCGCATTAAACTGGTTTGGGATTACTTGCGTAAACAGGCCGATAAATACCAACATTTACTGGTTGATTAAATAATAAATAAAAAGCCAATCATATGATTGGCTTTCTGGTAAATCGAGACAGGTTAATTAAAAGATTTCTTGACCTAATTTTCTCATACGCGGCTTATAGAACGCATAATAGGTCACACTTAAAACTACTAACCATACTGGGCTAACGTATAACGCTTTTAAGGTATCTGGCTCTAATGCCAAAATCACCAAGGTAAACAAGAAGAATGCAATAACGGCATAAGCCATCAACACACCGCCCGGCATTTTAAAGGTAGATGCTGCATGTAACTCTGGGCGAATTTTACGATAGCGTAAATAACACGCCATGATTAAAATCCACACGCTAATGAATAAAATCACACAGAGCGAACTTGCCAAAGTAAATGCTTCCATTGTGTTTGGAACAAAGTACTGAAGCACCGCTCCGCCCATAATGAAAATACATGAGAAGATTAAGCCATTTGACGGTACAGCACGTTTTGATAAACGTCCCAAGACACTCGGTGCCTGACCATCTTTTGATAAACCAAATAACATACGGCTCGTTGAAAACACGCCACTGTTCATCGAAGACATGACCGAAGACAGCACAACCAAGTTCATGATAATTGCTGAAATCGGAATACCTGCATTTAAGAACAATTCAACAAACGGGCTTTTATCTGCACGGATATGATTCCAAGGCGTCACTGACATCACGACAAAAAGTGCTAGCACATAAAACAGAATAATACGTACCGGAATCGCGTTAATTGCTTTTGGTAAGTTAGTTTGCGGATCTTTCGTTTCAGCCGCTGTGGTACCGATCAACTCAACACCAATAAAGGCAAATACGGCAATCTGGAATCCGGCTAAAAATCCACTTACACCTTTTGGAAACAGACCACCATGCGACCAGACATTACTGATGCTGACAACGTCACCATGAGGAGCTTGGAAATGAGTGAGAATCATATAGCCACCCACACCAATTAAGCCAATAATTGCCAAAATCTTAATGAGTGCGAACCAGAATTCTACTTCACCAAACAACTTGACCGTAAGCAAATTAAGTCCTAACACGAATAGTACACAGCCTGCACTAATCATGGCCTGCTGTATTGGTGAGAAGCTTGCACCATCGGGTAGCCAGAAGCTCAAATAGTTAATAACTGCTGAAAGGTCCGCAATACCGACCAGCACCCAACCTAACCAATAGGTCCAACCCAAATAGTAACCAGCCCAAGGACCAATCAGGTCATGAGCCATATCAACAAAAGATTTGTAATGCAGATTTGCAAGGAGTAGTTCACCCATTGCACGCATTAAGAAAAAGAACATTCCTCCAATAATCATATAAATAAAGAGAATTGAAGGACCTGCGAGGGAGATGGTTTTACCCGAGCCCATAAATAGGCCAGTTCCAATTGCACCGCCAATTGCAATCAGTTGTAAATGACGGTTAGACAGTTTTCGTTGCAGATGATCGGGAGAATTTTCCGTATCTGAATGACGAGCCGTTGTCATATTAAAATTCCTTTTTGAATTCCTTTTTTAAGATCAGCAACCTATGGCGAAAATTGAACCGTATGCCATAGGTCACTGAATCTGTTCACCAAAAAACGACTGGTTAAACCGTATCTATCTTCCTTCTGTTAGATACATCATCGTTTTTGGAGTAAAGCCGAATTACTTTTGTGCTGCCGTCACGGCAATTTCAATTAACCAATCTGGATTGACCAAATCGGCCTGAATTGTGGCACGCGATGGAGCAACACACCCTTTTAACCAGTCAACCCAAATTGCATTTACGGTTGAAAAGTCAGAAAGATTTTTCAAATAGAGCTGCGCAGAGAGCAAGCGAGATTTATCGGTATTGGCTAATGCCAAAAGTTCATCAATTGTTGCAAGAATTTCACGGGTTTGTCCTGCCACGTCTTGCTCGGTATTTTTAGGCACCTGACCTGACAAATAAACCACTTTGTTAAAAACAGTCACGGCGCTCATGACTTCGTTAGTGTTAATCTTTTGTATATCTGAATTAGACATTCGGATTTCCTTATACCTGATTAATAAATTGAACACGGGCGGTAACGGCACACATCAGTTCATAACCCACCGTACCGGATGAAACTGCAACATCGTCAATAGATAGAACGACGCCTGTACTTGACTGACCCCAGAGCACCACTTCACTACCAACTTTGGCACTCTCAATACCCGTTAAATCGACTGCCAACATATCCATACTGACGCGGCCAACTGTACGCGTGCGTACTGAGTCCACTAAAACTGGAGTACCTGTTGGCGAAATACGTTGATAACCATCGGCATAGCCGCAAGCCACAATCCCAATCGTCATGGGTTGCTCTGCGACAAAGTTTGAGCCATAACCTACGCTTTCATTCGGCTCCAAATGCTGAACGGAAATAATTTCACTACGTAAGCTCATGGTCGGCTGCAAGCCCCAATCCGCAATACTATGGGTTGGGTAATCTGGGGAGCTGCCATAAAGCATGATGCCGCTACGGACATAATCTGATTTGAGCTGGTCTTGATAACGCAGAATTGCCGCACTATTACTTACCGATCTTTCACCCGGTAAATCCTTCACAATTTCTTCAAAGGCAGTAATTTGATAATCAATACCTTGCTGACCGAAACGATCACCATCTGCATCCGAAAAATGCATCATGTGGGTAATCTTGGCGACATTTGCCAAATTATTTAAACGTTCCCAAGCCTGCACATAATGCTGTGGTTTAAAACCAAGACGGTTCATACCACTGTTCATTTTCAAAAAAACATCAAATTGAGCCGGATAAGGATGCTGTTCTACCCACTCAATTTGCGCTTCACTATGAATGGTGAAACTGAGTTGATATTGCACACAATCAAATAAATCTTGAGGAGAAAAAATCCCTTCGAGCAACAAAATCGGACCCGTCCAACCTAGAGCACGAATTCGTTTTGCTTCATCAAGATCAAGTAAGGCAAAGCCATCTGCTGCTTTAAATGCTTCATAAACACGTTCAATTCCATGTCCATAAGCATTGGCTTTTACAACGGCAAAGACCTTACTGTTTGGCATAGCCTTGCGCACCACCGCCAAGTTATTTTGTAAGGCTTGACGGTGGATCACTGCGGTAATAGGACGAGGCATGATTACTTTCCTAACGTCCGTTAAGCCGCATGTGCGTGTGAATAACGCTGAATTGAAAGGCCATCGGTACTGATATCCGTCTTATGATTCAATACGATGTCACTGATTAATTTTCCTGAACCGCACGCCATGGTCCAACCTAAAGTGCCATGACCTGTATTCAAGAACAGATTTTTAAAGCGAGTCGCACCAATAATTGGAGTACTGTCTGGTGTCATTGGACGTAAACCTGTCCAAAAAGATGCTTGTTCCATATCACCACCCGGGAACAAGTCTTGAGTCACCATTTGCAAGGTTGCACGGCGGTCTTCGTTTAGACCTAAATTGAAACCACTTAGCTCAGCCATACCACCTACGCGAATACGTTGGTCAAAACGAGTAATCGCGATTTTGTAAGTTTCATCCAACACGGTAGATTGTGGAGCAAAAGCAGGATCGACAATAGGAATCGTCAACGAGTAACCTTTTACAGGATATACAGGTAACTGTAGATCAAGCGGTTTCAAGAAATCACGTGAATAGCTACCAAACGCTAGAACATAACGATCTGCAGTTAAAACCTTGCCATTTACCTGTACGCCTTTAATTTGATCGCCTTCGACAATCAATTTTTCTACGTTCTGATTAAACTGGAAATTAACGCCTAGCTCTTTAGCAATTTGAGCTAAAGCATTGGTAAATAAATAGCAGTCGCCTGTTTCATCATTTGGTAAGTGTAAACCACCCACAAGTTTATCTTGTGCATTGGCCAACGCTGGTTCTACACGACCAAGTTCGTTGCCATTTAATAATTCGTAACTTACGCCGCACTCTTCAAGCACGCTAATGTCGCGTTGAACCGCTTCCATTTGTGCTTCTTTACGGAATAACTGCAACGTACCTTTAGCGCGGTTTTCGTAGTGAATACCCGTGTCTTTTCTAAGTTCACGTAAGCAGTCACGGCTATATTCAGCCACACGCATCATACGTTCTTTGTTCACAGCATAACTTTGCGGATTACAGTTTTTCAGCATTTGCGCCATCCACTGTAATTGCCACATGCTGCCATCTAAATTAATCGCAAGCGGTGCATGGTGTTGGAACATCCATTTCACAGCTTTAAAAGGAATTCCTGGTGCTGCCCAAGGGGTCGAATACCCAGGCGAAATTTGACCTGCATTACCAAAACTTGTTTCTTCAGCAGGACCTGACTGGCGATCGAGAACAGTAACCTCGGCCCCTTGTCGAGCCAGATAATAGGCACTTGCCACTCCAATAACGCCGCTACCTAGTACAATTACGCGCATTTCCATTCCCTCACGCACACCAGTTTATTTCACTAGTATATTTCTGCTTCAATAGTTTATTTCACTGTTTTTCAGGCTATAATCTAGGTAAATTTATGTTTTTCTCGCGAGAATTTTAAAAAAAGAGGAAATATCTATGCGCCCCTTAGATCGTATAGATCGCATGATTCTGGATATTTTGCAGCGTGAAGGACGAATTGCGATTAGTGAATTAGCATCAAGAGTCAATCTCTCTACCACCCCCTGTTCAGAGCGTGTAAAGCGCTTTGAGCGCGATGGCATTATCATGGGTTATTACGCACGCCTAAACCCAGCCTACGTTGACCGTAACCTGCTTGTCTTTTTAGAAATTAAGTTATCTGCCAAATCTGGCGATGTATTTGATCAGGTGGCTAGAGACTTAGTTGAGATTCCTGAAGTACTCGAATGTCACCTTATTTCTGGCGAATTTGACTACCTTGTAAAAGCCCGTTTAAAAGAAATGAGCGCATACCGCCGCTTATTGGGAGATCTATTAAAGAAACTTCCCGCTTCAGCATCGTCACACAGTTATGTGGTCATGGAAGAAGTGAAAGAAACTCTGTATTTAGATGTAAGCAAGTAAAGCGAGCATTACTGAACTCGCTTTACTCACCTTTTGGAAATTAGAAATATTTTAAAATCGAAATATGCTTGTTTTGATGCTTAAACTTCGAGAACCACTTAACCGCTGGATAGAGTGCAAAAGACAGTACAATCGTAATTAGCCACAACATCCATACATGGTTGACCGACAAATAGTTTCCGTAGTTAGCCCCCCACACCCATAGTGCCAACACAAACATCAGTTTCAACACATATAAGTGCAATAAATAAAAGAACATAGGTACCGAACCAAACACGACCAATGGTTTTAGAAATGAATATTGCTGCATATGTTCAAAAGCAACGAGCACAAGCAAGCCAATTCCAACATTTAGCAAAATAAATAATAAAGACGGTGGATACTTGGTGAGGTTAAAAAAGCTCATGAGACTCAGTTGTAATGACTCAAAATGTTGCCACGGCTGGTCACCATAGACATTGATAAAACGCAGTAAAACAAATAACCCGATACTTACTAAACCAAGGCTGAGTAAAGTGCGGCTTCTTTGCTTTGCTGTATATTTTGAACTAAAGAACTGACCTAAAACGTAGCCTAATAAAATCACCCCAATCCAAGGTAAAACCGGATAACTTGTACGAAGCTTGATGCCTGCAATCTCAATCCAACCACGTTCGTGTAAAACGAACCATATATTCTGTAGGATGCCTTGTGAGAAGTGCACAGAATCTAATAAGTTGTGCCCAAAAATAATCACCAACGCTACACCTGCAAGAACAGGCAAAGGCAAACTTACACAACAAGCTAGCACCACCATGCTAATACCAATCGCCCAAATCACCTGTAAGTAAATGACTTCGGGTGGAAAAGTCGCTGTCCATGCAAAATTCACGAGGGTAAGCTCTAACACAATTAAAAATAAGCCACGTTTCAATAGAAAGGCACGTGTTTGCTGTAAGTCCTGTTTTTTTGATTGAAATAAAAATGCAGAAATACCGGTTAAAAGTACAAAAACCGGAGCACAAATATGGGCCAATAATCGACTGCCAAATAAAGCTGGTTCTGTTACTGTTACGTCCATTGGGTCGGTAACCTGTTTATGTAAATAGAAAGTTTCTCTTACATGGTCGAGCAACATAATGATGATCACCAAACCACGCAATGCATCAATCGACTGTAAACGTTCAATATTCTTTTCTAAAGACATAGCAGTAATCAACAAAATAATGTAACGTTATACTATTACATTTAATTCCTTTTGTCTTTTTATGGCTGATTATTTATGCGACACAAATTAGGATTGTTGTCTTCGTTAGGTCTATCATTTATATCGACACTCACTTGGGGAGAGGAAACGTCAACGGTACTTGAAACCATACGTGTTCAGGCCGAAAGTACTCGAGAAGATGTGAGCCAAAATAGCTCGGCAACTAAATTTACTCACGATGTTTTAGATGTCCCTTTTAACCGTGCTTATCTTTCTAAACAAATAATGGAACAGCAAGACGTGCAACGGATTGATGACGCATTAACTTTAGTCAGTGGGGTTTTTCATCAAAATAGCTTTGGTGGTGGTTTTTGGGATAACTACTCATTTCGTGGCTTTAGTACCGACCCTAATTTAGGTGCGGCTATGATCCGTAACGGTTTGAGTGTTAACCGAGGAATTAATGCTCCAAAAGATGTAGTAAATATTGAATCTTTAGAATTTTTAAAAGGACCAATCGCGGCGCTATATGGTCGCGGCGAAACAGGAGGTTTACTGAACCTCAACAGTAAAAAACCACAGTGGGAAAGCGAAAGTGAACTTAACCTACGTGCCAATACCCAAGAACAATATCGCATAAGTCTGGAGCATACTGCCCCTATTAACGATGAACTGGCCTATCGTTTAGCAGTGGCTCACGAAGATAATCAAAGCTTCCGTGATCATGTCAGCAGTGAACACTGGTTCTTTTCACCGCAGCTCACATGGAAAATTTCAGACCAAACGCAACTCGACTTTGATAGTGAATTTACAGAACATAAAGGAACCTTTGACCGCGGTGTCAGCACAGTCAATCACCAGTTTGTGATGGACCCGAAAACCTTTACAGGTGAGCCTGACGATGGTGATCTGAAAATAAAAGATTACTTTTACCAATTACGTCTGAGTCACGAGTTTAACCCTGACTGGAAACTAAATAGTGCGGTCAGTTATAAAGATGCACAAATGGTCGGCTTTGCAACCGAACCTCGTCGTATGCAAGCCGATGGCCGTACTTTAGAGCGCCAACGCCGCTATCGTGATTATACAAGTGAAGATGTGCTGGCTCAGACTGAGTTACTTGGCAAGATTGATACCTCATGGGCTCGTCATGAAATTTTACTTTCAACCGAGCTTGGTCAACTCGACTACAAACAAAACCAGCTTCGTCGCAACCATGATTCAAACTCATCTACTACAGTAAACACAATTGATATTTTCCAACCTGAATATGGCAAATATTTACCGAATCTCACTCCGTTTACCGACACCAAAGAGCGCCAGCGTTACTTCGCGCTTAATGTACAAGATCAGATCTTTTTCAATGACCAGTGGAGTGTGCTATTTGGTAACCGTTTTGATCAAGTCGAACAAGACTTTAAAAATCACCTGACTCAAACTGAAAGCAACCAGACACTTCACCAGAATAGTCCACGTTTCGGAGTAAATTTTAAAGCCTCTGAGCAATGGGCGTTTTATAGCAACTATGGCCGCTCATTTGCCATGAATAGTAGTATGAACCGAAATGGACAGACCTTCGCTCCTGAAAAAGGCGAAAGCTATGAAGTCGGTACCAAATATAAAATAAACGACCAAAGTGTGCTGAGCCTCGCTTTGTTTGAAATGAAAAAACGAAATGTACTCACAACTGACCCAATCGACAGTAACTTTCAAACCGCCGCAGGCGAAGTGAGTAGTAAAGGAGTTGAATTTGACTTAAATAGCCAGATCAATGACCGCTGGTTCGTTAATGCCAACTATAGTTATACCGATGCTCAAATTGAAAAAGACCAAGACTTGGCAAAAGGCGCTCGTCTAAGCAATGTTCCAAAACACCAAGGCTCCGTAAGCACCAATTATGAGTTTCTACAAGACGGTGCAAGAAAAGCGGGTGTAGGTGCCAACCTTACCTATGTCGGTGAGCGCAGCGGACATAATCTTGATAATGGCTTTAACTTACCGAGTTATACGCTGGTCAATTTAAATGGCTACTATGCACCATCTGAACGTTTACGCTATCAGCTGAATGTAAATAACCTATTTGATAAGACCTACTATGTCTCAAGCTATAGCGATTTATGGGTTCAACCGGGTGAACCATTGAACACCTCAATTTCGGCACAGTGGAAGTTTTAATTTATCTATAAAATAAAAAAGCCCGAATAGTTTCGGGCTTTTCACTAAAACATACCATTTTCATTAACGAGTGGATCGGGCTGTATTTGCCCAATATCCCAAAACTCCGCAATTTTTCCATTTTCAAAACGGCATATATGAACCACAGCTAAAATTGTTAGCTTGTCATTCATTTGCATTTCCAGTTTCGAATGTACTGCAACTAAAGCACCATCCTCAATGACATGCTGAACTTCAAGAACTTTGTTTGGAGTTTCAATTGCACTTTCACGCATCCCTTCCTTCAAAGAAGTCTTATCACCAGCATAATAAGGATTGTGATGCTTAAAGTTTGGGGCGGTGTAATTGCCGTAGGCTTCATCGACCTCGCCAGCGGCAGCAAGCTCTAAAAAACGTACCGCAATTTCTTTTTGAGATAAGCTCATTGTAGAACCTCCCGGCTATATTTAGGCTTTACTGTAAAATGTCATCTTCTTCTTCGTCGAAGACATAAGCCATGCAGCCCCACCCATCATATTCGCCGTTAAATTGCTCAGCGATTGTCGAAAACCACTGCTCCAGATCAACAATATCTGAATACTCTGGTTCCATCGTAACAAAGATGGTAATGATCCATTCATTCGGTTCAACGGAATCATCTTGGAAAAGAGAAATTTTTTGCTCTTGATAGAGTAAATGCATCGCGCATTGCTCTGCATTTTGTTGATCTTGAAATGCAATTGAAAATTCAATTTCATGAAGCTCGGTTAAATCATCCCCGTCTTCAACCATTTGCCAAAGTACATTGCCGTTATCATCATCTGGAAATTGTTCGTAATCGCGGTTCATTAGATTGTCCTTGTTGTTGCTCTATTTGTATTATTCGGCATTAAGAATAACCGACTTTTATTGCAGTTTGGATATGTATTCAGTTGCGAATTGCATCAAATTTTAATTTTTTAAAAAGGCACTTGTGACTCAATCACCACATCTGTTCCCTTCAAAGGATGTTGAAAAGCAAGATATGCAGCGTGTAAAGCCATACGATTCAAATGAAATCGTTTAGGTTCAGGATGATATAACTTGTCCCCCATAATCGGATGCCCAATATGCATCATATGTACACGTAACTGGTGCGAACGCCCTGTCACAGGTTCCAGCAACACACGACTTTGATCTGTTGTTTCATCATAAACCAATGGTTGAAACAACGTTTTAGCATGTTTGCCTAATTCAAAATGTACCATTTGTCTTGGGCGATTTTCCCAGTCAGTAATGAGTGGAGCTTCAACACTGCCCTCTTGTTTTACTTGGCCTTGTACCAAAGCAATATAATGTTTTTTGACTGTTCTAGCCTGAAACATTTTACTTACCGCAACTTCTGCATCGCGATGCTTGGCAAACATAAGTAAACCTGAGGTTGCCATATCTAAACGGTGCGTAACCTTTGCTAAAGGGAACTTTTCTAGCACCCTTAAATACGCACTGTCATGATGTTCAGGTAACCGGCCCATGACCGACAACAAACCCGCAGGTTTATCAACCACAATTAAATCGTCATCTTCAAATAAAATTGAAAGCGGATCTTGTGGTGGAACGTAAACAAAGTTGTCGTTTAAAGGCATAGTCGTGAAACAGCAAGGGAGCATGGCGGCAAATCATAAAGAAATTTCAGACCTACCGCAAAATAATCTATAGCGCCCTACTTATGTTCCACGTGAAACTCAGAAAATCTTTATCGTTTTTTATTCATTTCAGCTAAAAGATCGAGCTGAATTTCTTGAATATGTGCAAGTCTTTCCCACTGATGCGATAAAAGATGGTCCATTTTTTCATGCAAATGGCGAATCTCAAGCTCGGCTTTTAAATTAATTTGATAGTCATGTTGCGAGCGTAAACGGTCTTTTGCTTCTTGACGGTTTTGACTCATCATAATAATAGGTGCTTGAATTGCAGCTAAACATGACAACACTAAATTCAGCAAAATAAAAGGATAAGGGTCGACGGGACGGACCACCATCACAACCGTATTTAAAACAATCCACCCCGTTAAAAATAAAGCAAAACAAATAAGAAAAGCCCAGCTACCACCAAATGATGCGATTTTATCTGCCAGTTTTTCTCCAAACGTCCAGTTTTGATCAAAACTGACTCTGTATTTCGGCTAATTAATTCATGCCGTTGCATATTGCCAATTACTTCATTTTCTAGGTTAGATAACTCACCCTTTTCCGAACGTAATAGCGACTGCACATATTTAATTCGATAATCTGCCAGATCGGCCCGACAAATAAAGCTTGAGTAACTCCAATCTGGATGGTCTTTTAAAATTTCATCACTAATCACGTTACGGATGACTTCACCAGATACTAAATCTTTTAAAGGAAAGCTCTTTCCACATACGGCGCATTGGCGACACTGATTTTTATTCTCCATATTATCCAGCTCGCAATTGATCATAAGATTAGTATATAAACGATTTTGGTTGATCACATCGTAAATAAAAATAGCGCTCTAACCTAAAATCTGTAAAGTCGCTGAAACTATTTTTCGGTGGGCAGAAATCACAGGCTTCATATAATGAGATTTAAATGTCAGGAGTAGCGCAGAAAGATTAGGCTTATTCATAAATTATATTCTTGTAAAATATCATTTTTATTATTGAGAATTTTTTAGGGTGTCAAGGGAAAACATCTATGGTTTACTTCAACAATCATAACTTTGTAAGTTATAACCTTGTGCCTATAAACTTTTGATCTATAGCGTCCTAAGCCGAATCGAGACCTTTTGGGTGAGTACACACTAACGTTATACATTTCGGTGCATGCTACTCTTTTCGATCCCTATCACACCCTTGAGATATAGTTTAGCCAGCAGCCTGCGGGATTGTTTTTCTAAGAAAAGCGAATTTTTATTATTTTTGGGAATTTTTACGCCATTATGCAAATTTAAAAGAATATATTCCCATTTACCTATAATTAATTAAATTTAAATTCCACTTTATTTGTATTTTTCGGTTTATTTTACCAGTAAAAAAATTTGTAGACCAAATTGGGAACTCTTTCATCAGTCTATGTTTAGCCGAATAAATCATGTAAAGCCGACTTCTTAATCCCGCTTTTAAGTATTTTTATTCTTTGCGTACTATTCTTAGAGATAACTTTTGCGCTTGAATACATTATAAAAACATATTATAAATTATTTCTAACCAAATGATTGGTTTTTTGGAACTTTATAATGAACAACAATATTATAATTTTTGGTTATGGAACAGGTATTTCCAAAGCCGTAGCACATAAGTTTGGTAAAGAAGGCTATAAAATCGGGTTAGTGGCACGAAACGCCCAAAAACTTGAAAAGGCTATTCTAGAACTTAAGGCACAAGGTATTGAAGCTTACGCTTTTGCATGTGATTTAGCTGTTCTTGAAGATATACCAAATCTTATTAAACGTATTAAAGATCAATTAGGAGAGATTAAAAATATTCATTGGAATGCTTTCCATGATATTGAAGGCAATATTTTAGAAACCCCTCCACTAGAACTTACCAAAAGTTTTCATATTCGCGTGTCGAGCTATATTGCGACGGTACAGGCTTGTCTAGGTGATTTAGAGAAAAACCACGGTAGCATTTTATCGACAAACGGAATTTTTGCTTTCGATGCAGTGGGCATCGACTTGGTTGCCAAAGAGTATTCATTGTTAGCAACTACTGCTGCCGCTCAATACAAAACCACCAACTTGCTTGCCCATAGTCTTGCTGACTCAAATATTTATGTGAGCCAAGTGATTGTAAATGGTTTCGTAGATGGCAGACCTGAAGCCAAAGATAAAACCTACACGGTACACCCAGAAACAGTTGCGGAGCAGTTCTGGTACTTACACCAGAACTCATACAGGAACAGGATGTTCCGGAACATAAAACAACAATAATACGTTCAAGCACCAGGAGCGTGAGATACGACAGGAGTCATATCTAATCACCAAATACAAGAAAGCCCGACAGGATGTCGGGCTTTTTTTATGGTCATTTAAAAATGATATTTACACTCACCTATAGCGGGGTATGTGCCTGTTCTTGCTTTTTAAGGCGAATCCAACGCACCACCCAAATAACCGCAATCAGTACCACTATTGCAACAAGCGCAGGCACCAACATAGCTGAAACTGAAAGTAAGATTGCTCCAATCCACTCCCCTGTTGCAACGATAAAATTACCCAAGCCACCCGTGGTTGCAGTTGAAACACCACGTGCAGCAACGGTACTCATTTGCACCACACCTGCCGTACCACCACCAACAATAATGGCTGCTGCCCAACTGGCAAACTGAGACATTTCTCCACTACTGACCGCCATTGTCGCTAACGTACCCGCGATCATCGCCGCAGGGGTTGCGACTGTGTCTAAGGCATTATCGACCCACGGGATATAGTAAGCTGCGACTTCACACACCGTTGCCACACCTAAAGCCAAACACACCGATGGCAGAGCTAACCACTCAAAGCCTTTTGATGGCTCAAACCAGCCCATCATGGTGGCAATGCTCAGAACCAATAGCGGTACAAACACGCGAAAACCGCAGGCAGCGCTCAGGCCCACACCAATACATAAACCCAATATCGTTTCCATAACGGTTTCCTTCTTTATGCCCATCACGGGTCTTGTTATGTAAGTCTTATTTTTAAATTAACAAAAAGCCCCATCTGGTGACAGGGCTTTTTGTTAAATGCAAACGCAAATATTATTTCATTCTTAACGTTTAAATTGCGTGCAGTAGCATTTTGTGCAAGGTGGTAAAGGGTCGGTATTAATTTCTAAAAACACTCTATGTCCGCACTGAGCACAGAAATAGAAGCCTGTTCCAGGTTTTTCGCCAGCTGTTACCATGATTACATTCCTATAATCGTATATATATTAAACAGGAATATAACCCAGTTAGAGTGAATGTCAATTGTCCATTTCGCCCGATGATGATGGCATAAATGCAAAAAATGTTATTTGTACGATTTATCTTACACAGATTTAGGGATTTAGCGGATTGGCTACCCTCTGCTTTTTTTCTAATATGAACTCATACAGGAACAGGATGTTCCGGAACATAAAACAACAATAATAGGTTCATGCATCAGGATCGTGAGATACGACAGGAGTCATATCTAGCAACCAAATACGAAAAAGCCCGACAGGATGTCGGGCTTTTTTTTATGTAATAACTTATGTATTCGCTGAATCTATAAGACCAATTTTCTTTAGCATCATTTTACCAAGTGGTGTGACAAATCTATAAGAAACCTCAGGTACTCCCTGATGATTAAATTTCGGTAAACCAGTATTCTTATCAATTCGATAATTTGATCGAATAAGTCCTAATCTCTCTAAATGTGATTTATAGCTCTCCTGAATATCCTTTTTCTCTAATATATTTTCATCTGCACCTATATAAGTTGCTATTGGTTCTATAACATTTTGATGTTGTTGACGAAATTCTTCATCACCATCAAAGGTGGGATGTAAAAAAAAGCGCAGCCAAATCACTTCTTGATCGTTAAGCTCACCTAATAATTTTAAAATATACTTACTATCTGCATAATTTTTTTCTTCATCTGATATACCATTTGCTACTACGTTTGCAATATATTCTCTTCTTTCGTTAGAGAGTGATCTCGATGCCTGAACAAATCCCTCTTCAATCAGATCTATAGCCAATTCATTCTGTTTAGCAATTTCTAATAAATCAGAATTAATTTTCTGAACCTTTGTATCCAATATTTTTATATATTTTACTAATCTATCCATTCGTTGATCAGGAATAATAGCTCCTACAACCTCTGAAAGGATCGAACCAAATCCTGGTATCAAACCTGCAATAGCCTTATAAGTTGCAACTCTATGATCTAAAAAACTTGCATTTAAATTATTATCTTTTTCTGTCATGTTCATCCCTCAATATACCCACTTCTAATTATTTATGCCTTTTAAGGTTTACTAGTTCCCATAAAAAACCCCATCATCAAGATAAGGCTTTTTAGAATAAATTTCAATCAATTACAGACTAAATGTTAAGCCACCTGACCTTCTAAAAAGTCTTGTGCAAAACGCTGTAATACACCACCCGCTTCATATACAGAAACTTCTTCTTCTGTATCTAAACGGCAAGTCACAGGTACTTCAAGAATCTCTTCTTTACCATCCGCTGTGGCACGTTCAATCACTAAAGTTAAAGTCGAACGCGGCGCAATATTACCAATCACGCTATAAAGCTCTATACCATCTAGCTTCAAAGTTTTGCGGTTTACACCCGGTTTAAACTCAAGTGGTAACACGCCCATACCCACCAAGTTAGTACGGTGAATACGCTCAAAACCTTCTGCCACAATCGCTTCAACACCTGCAAGGCGCACACCTTTTGCAGCCCAGTCACGGCTTGAACCCTGACCGTAGTCAGCACCAGCAATAATAATTAACGGTTGCTTACGGTTCATGTAGGTTTCAATTGCTTCCCACATGCGCATCACTTCGCCTTCTGGCTCTACACGCGCTTTTGAACCTTGCTTAATGGTACCGTCTGAACGGCGAACCATTTCGTTATAGAGTTTCGGGTTTGCAAATGTTGCACGTTGTGCAGTCAAGTGGTCACCACGGTGCGTTGCGTATGAGTTGAAGTCTTCTTCTGGTACGCCCATTTTGTGAAGGTATTCACCCGCAGCCGAGTCCATCAAAATCGCGTTTGAAGGCGACAAGTGGTCGGTAGTGATGTTATCGCCCAAAATCGCAAGCGGACGCATGTTCGCCAAAGTACGTGGTGCAGCCAACGCCCCTTCCCAATATGGTGGACGGCGGATGTAAGTACTTTGCGGACGCCAGTCGTAAAGTGGGCTTTTCGCTTGCTCCACTTCGCCCAAGTCAAACATTGGAATGTAGACTTTGCGGAACTGTTCAGGCTTCACGGCTTGCTTAACTAACGCATCAATTTCAGCATCAGATGGCCAGATGTCTTTGAGGTAAATCGGGTTACCTTCTTTGTCATAACCTAACGCATCTTTTTCGATGTCAAAACGGATCGTACCTGCAATTGCATAGGCCACAACAAGCGGTGGAGATGCTAAGAACGCTTGTTTTGCATATGGATGGATACGGCCATCAAAGTTACGGTTACCAGAGAGTACCGCGGTTGCGTACAAGTCACGGTCAATAATTTCTTGCTGGATAGCAGGATCTAACGCACCAGACATACCGTTACACGTCGTACAAGCGTAAGCCACAATACCAAAACCAAGTTTCTCTAAGTCTTTTAGAACACCTGCTTCTTCAAGGTAAAGTGCAGCCGCTTTTGAACCCGGTGCAAATGATGATTTCACCCAAGGTTTACGAACCAAACCAAGTTCATTTGCCTTACGTGCCAGCAAACCTGCCGCCACGGTGTTACGTGGGTTAGAGGTATTAGTACATGAAGTAATTGCAGCAATAATGATTGCGCCATCTGGCATTAAGCCATCAGAACGGTTTTCAACAACTCCCGCAATACCTTTTTCTTTTAAGTCCGCAGTTGAAACACGTGCATGTGGATTTGATGGACCAGCAATGTTACGTGTGACTGTTGACAGATCAAAACGTAGTACACGTGGGTACTCTGCTTTGGTCATTTCAGATGCCCAAAGGCCAATTTCTTTTGCGTACTGTTCAACCAATGCCACTTGAGCATCTTCACGGCCTGTTAGGCGTAAGTAGTCGATTGTGTTTTGGTCGATGTAGAACATCGCAGCCGTAGCGCCATATTCTGGTGTCATGTTCGAAATGGTTGCACGGTCGCCCACAGACATACTGTCAGCACCTTCACCAAAGAACTCAAGGTAAGCACCAACCACACGCTCTTTACGCAAGAATTCAGTTAGAGCAAGTACGATATCTGTTGCAGTAATGCCTGCCTGACGCTGACCAACCAACTCAACACCAATAATATCTGGCAGACGCATCCAAGATGCACGGCCCAACATTACGTTTTCAGCTTCTAAGCCACCTACACCCACAGAAATTACGCCCAAAGCGTCTGTATGTGGTGTGTGTGAGTCTGTACCGACACATGTGTCTGGGAATGCTACGCCATCACGCGCCTGAATCACCGGAGACATTTTCTCTAGGTTAATCTGGTGCATAATACCGTTCCCCGCAGGGATCACATCGACATTTTTAAATGCAGTTTTGGTCCACTCAATAAAGTGGAAACGGTCTTCGTTACGGCGGTCTTCAACAGCACGGTTTTTTGCAAAAGCGTCTGGGTCAGCACCACCATATTCCACTGCTAAAGAGTGGTCAACAATGAGCTGTGTTGGTACAACTGGGTTAACCTTAGATGGGTCGCCGCCCTTCTCAGCAATCGCATCACGCAAACCTGCAAGGTCAACCAATGCAGTTTGTCCCAAAATGTCATGACACACCACGCGTGCAGGATACCAAGGAAAGTCCAAGTCCTGACGGCGTTCAATCAACTGCATTAAATAAGCAGTTAAGTTCTCGGCATCGGCACGGCGTACCAATTGCTCTGCGAGTACTTTAGAGGTGTAAGGCAGTTTTTCGTATGCGCCTGGCTGAATATCTTCAACGGCTTGAGACACATCGTAGTATTCAAGCTGGGTACCTGCCAGCGGTTTACGGTATTTTGTGTTCATTAACCACGCTCCGCCAATGGTTTAAATTCGAGGTTTTCAGGGCCTGTGTAGTTCGCGCTTGGACGAATGATTTTGCCGTCTTGACGTTGTTCAATCACGTGTGCTGACCAACCTGCTGTACGTGCAATCACGAATAACGGTGTAAACATGGCAGTTGGTACACCCATTAAGTGATAGCTCACCGCACTGAACCAGTCGAGGTTCGGGAACATGTTTTTCACTTCTTTCATCACTGCTTCTAAACGCTCAGCGATGAGGTACATTTTGGTGTTCTCTTGTGCTTGCGCTAAGTCATGCGCCACTTTCTTGATCACTTCGTTACGTGGGTCAGAAACTGTATATACAGGGTGACCAAATCCGATTACGACTTCTTTATTTTCAACACGTTTACGGATGTCAGCTTCTGCTTCGTCTGGATTGTCGTAACGTTGTTGAATCACGAATGCAACTTCGTTTGCACCACCGTGCTTAGGTCCGCGAAGTGCACCAATACCGCCTGTAATTGCCGAGTACATGTCAGAACCTGTACCTGCAACCACGCGTGAGGTAAATGTAGATGCGTTGAACTCATGCTCAGCATACAAAATAAGTGATGTATGCATCGCTTGAATCCACTCTTCACATGGTTTTTCGCCATGAAGTAAGTGCAAGAAATGCGCTGCAATTGAGTCGTCATCTGTTTCAACTTCAATGCGACGACCGTTGTTGCTGAAGTGGTACCAATAAAGCAGCATTGAACCTAAGCTTGCCATTAATTTGTCAGCAATGTCTTTTGCGCCAGCTTCGTTGTGATCTTCATGTTCTGGAGTTAAACAACCTAGTACTGATACGCCTGTACGCATCACGTCCATTGGGTGTGCAGACGGTGGTAATTGCTCAAGTGCAGTTTTAAGTGCTGCCGGTAAGCCACGAAGCGCTTTTAATTTTGCTTTATATGCTTTGAGTTCAGCTTTGTTTGGTAATTTGCCATGTACGAGCAAGTGAGCAACTTCTTCAAACTCGCTACCTGCCGCAAGGTCAAGAATGTCATAGCCACGATAGTGCAAGTCGTTACCGCTACGTCCTACGGTACAAAGTGCTGTGTTGCCTGCAACTTGTCCGCTAAGTGCAACTGATTTTTTTGGTTTGAAGCCTGTTGTTGTTTCATTTGAGCTCATAAGATTGTCCTTTCCTATCTATCTGAATTTATTTATTAAGCACGACGGAGTCGTACCATTTTCACTTCTTATTTCAGGATTAACCTTCGGTTCGACCTACTTTTCTTTCGGGAAAAGTAGGCAAAACCATTGTCATCTGCAAAACTCGTCCACAACCATCGAATATCCTATCTATCGCAGAACCATTTTTAAAAAATGTAGTCCTGTCTCAAACAGTTGCAGATGACGCCTCCGAGTATCAGATTCCAATTAATCAACTTTTTAATTTATTACTTCTTTTTAGCAAATGCGTTGTCTAAGTAGTCTTCAAACGCGTAGTAGTTAATGCGTTCATATAACTCTTTACGCGTTTGCATAATATCAACCACGTTCTTTTGTGTACCTTCTTTACGTAAGGTTTCATACACAGTTTCGGCTGCCTTGTTCATGGCACGGAAAGCAGAAAGCGGATAAAGCGCAAGGCTTACATCGGCAGATGCTAACTCTTCAGTAGTAAACAATGGTGTAGAACCAAACTCGGTAATGTTTGCCAAAATTGGTACGCCTGTCTTTTGAGCAAATTGCTTGTACATATCAAGCTCGGTAATTGCTTCAGGGAACAACATATCTGCACCTGCCTCAATGTAGGCACCCGCACGGTCAATTGCAGCTTGTAAGCCTTCAACCGCTAACGCATCGGTACGCGCCATAATCACGAAGCTGTCATCACCACGCGCATCGACCGCAGCTTTAATACGGTCAACCATTTCTTCTTGAGTCACAATGGCTTTATTCGGACGGTGACCACAACGTTTTGCACCCACTTGGTCTTCAATATGCATTGCCGCAGCACCAAACTTGATCAGTGATTTTGTAGTACGTGCAATGTTAAATGCAGAAGCACCAAAGCCTGTGTCCGCATCGACCAATAATGGAAGATCACATACATCGGTAATACGGCGTACGTCTGTCAACACATCATCAAGGTTACTGATTCCCAAATCAGGTAAGCCTAAAGAACCAGCTGCTACACCACCACCTGATAAGTAAATCGCTTTATAACCTGCACGTTTTGCCAAAAGTGCATGATTGGCATTGATGGTTCCAACCACTTGTAATGGCTTTTCTTGGGCTACGGCATCGCGAAATAGCTGACCTGCGGATTGTTTAGCCATTGTTATGTTCTCCTTGTGCTTGTAGCAGTGTTTGCTCAATAATTTTGTAAGAAGCATTGATATGTCGATGCATGAGCAGCTCGGCAAGTTCACCATCGCCTTCTGCAATTGCATCTAAAATACGGATATGTTCGTCCCAAGCTTTGCTCGGTCGATCGGGTGTGTTTGAAAACTGAATTCGGTACATACGGATGAGGTGATAAAGCTCATCACATAGCATTTTTTCTAGGGTTTTATTGCCACTACTTTTGATAATGCAATAGTGAAAATCGTCCTGCCCTTCTTGCAAGTAATATCCTTTACCTGCTTTAAAGTTTTCATCTTCAGCATGCATACGCAAAACATCACGTAGCGCCAAAATTTGCTTTTTATCAATATGCTGTGCAGCAAGTTTGCAAGCCAACCCCTCTAAAGAAGCTCGAATTTGGTAAAGCTCTTTGAACTGTTGCAGTGAGAGCGAAACCACGCGCGCTCCCACATGTGCAGTACGCTCAACCAAACGTTGACCTTCAAGGCGATGAATTGCTTCACGCAACGGCCCACGGCTAATACCATAAGTACGTGCCAGTTCAGGCTCGGAAATTTTGCTACCTGCCGGAATTTGACCCAAAACAATCGCCGTCTGTATTTGCTTAAATACATGCTCGGTCAGTGTTCTTCCCTGACTTTGTAATGGCTCTGGTGCGAAGGTCAAATCTTGCATATTGTCGACAATTTTTAATCAATTATGAGTTTTATAGCGGTATGAATGAAAAAAATCAAGGTGATTGTTGACACTTTTCAGAACGCATCAGGTCAATTTTTATAGCCTGACCGCTTATATCACCTTATATTTAAACAATTAAACCACTTGACAATTAATATATATAAAACAGTTACTTAATATTAATTTGCTTATAGATTTATGGCACTTTTTTAGTTGCTTTTCGGCCTCTAATCTTTTGTTTCAAACTTTAGTCTACAACCAATGTATTACAGCAAGATTGTAGACAATCTGCTTGAATGAAAGCATGAGTTAGAAATTAGTTTCTATTTACCGTAATTTCTTTTAAATCTTTTTATCATTTTCATCCAGAAAATATCGATATTAGTGAAATTATCAGGTGCTTCACGGTAGCTTTATTGATACATTATTGAGCATCGACATAGTTGTAGCGTATTTTTCGAGACAGAAAAAACCTAGCACTATGCATATTGTTGAATGAAAGGACTTTTTTGATGTTTCAACATATCCCCCCATACGCAGGCGATCCAATTCTCTCTTTAATGGAACAGTTCAATGCTGATACTCGTTCTGAAAAAGTAAACTTGAGTATTGGTCTTTATTATAACGAAGACAGCATTGTTCCTCAGTTAGAGACCATTATCGAGGCACAAAAGCGTATTGAGCCTAAGAACGGTAAAACCAAACTTTATTTGCCAATGGAAGGCTTCAAACCTTACCGTGAAGCAATTCAAGCACTTTTATTTGGTGCAAACAGCCCAGCAGTTAAAGCTGGCCGTGCTGTAACCATCCAAACACTTGGTGGTTCAGGTGCATTGAAAGTTGGTGCGGATTTCTTAAAAACTTATTTCCCAAATTCAGACGTTTGGGTGAGCCAACCAACTTGGGATAACCACGTTGCGATTTTCAATGGCGCTGGCATTAAGACTCATTTCTACCCATATTTCGATGCAGAAACGCGTGGTGTAGATTTTGACGGTATGCTTTCTACACTTAAAACTTTGCCTGAGCAAAGCATTGTGTTGTTGCACCCATGCTGCCATAACCCAACGGGTGCTGATTTAAACCCAGCGCAATGGGACCAAGTAATTGCAGTATTAAAAGACCGTAACCTTATTCCATTCCTAGACATCGCTTACCAAGGTTTTGGTGACGGTATGGAAGAAGATGCGTATGCAATCCGTGCTTTAGACCAAGCGGGTCTAAACTTCATTGTGAGCAACTCGTTCTCTAAAATCTTCTCTTTATATGGCGAGCGTGTTGGCGGCTTAACTTTCGTATGTGACGATGCAGAAGCTGCTCAGTGCACATTCGGTCAGTTAAAAGCGACTGTACGCCGTATTTACTCTAGCCCTCCTACAACAGGTGCTTGGTTAGTTGATGAAGTGTTAAATGACGCTGAACTTAACCAACAATGGCAAGGTGAAGTGAAAGAGATGCGTGAGCGTATTATCAAAATGCGTAGCATCTTGAAAGATGAGCTCACTAAAGCGTTACCAGACCGTGACTTTAGCTACCTTGTAAACCAAAAAGGTATGTTCAGCTACACAGGTTTAACTGCTGAGCAAGTAGATATCTTGCGTGAAGAATATGCAATCTACTTAGTACGTAGTGGCCGTATTTGTGTAGCAGGTTTAAACATGAACAATGTTTACACTGTTGCTAAAGCGATGGCTGAAGTGCTTGCTAAATCAGTAGAAGCAGCATAAGACATCTATTAAAAAAGGCGCTTCGGCGCCTTTTTTTATGTCTCGATATTACGATTTAGCCTTACCCCAATATTTCAGTTTTGAGGTATGGCCAATACCCACATTAAAACTGTTGGTTGGGTCGAGTTTTTGATAAAAGTTGGCTAAGGCAGGCTTGGCAATATAAAGATGCCCGACATTATGCTCTGCCGGATATTCAGCACGGCGCGCATCGAGTAATTTCCACATTTGATGTTCCATTTCTAAAGGGTCATTGCCCTTTTTAAGAATATAGTCCTGATGGAACACATGACAAAAGAAATGCCCATAATAGAGTTTATGGATGATTTTCTTTTCCATCTCGGCTGGTAGTTGCTCTACCCATTCACGGTCATTACGACGTAGCGCAATATCAAGCGCTACAATATCTTCAACTTCACTACGGTGCGTATCACGATAACGAATTGCCGCCCCTGCAATCGCAAAACGGTGTAAGAACGCCTTTCGACCTTCCTCTTCACTACATACGAAATAGTTACCTGACTGATGCACTGCAAAATATTCTTTTAAAAACTGCTCAGTTTGTGCTTTCGAATTATTTTCAACACGTAGCACTAAATGGTGCTCATAACGATCTCGATATTCGGTCATACGCTTCGGTAAATGACTCGGTAAAAAGAACGTAATCGCCTGTAAAATATGGTCTGTTAAGCCTTTAATTTTAAATCGTTCTAAAAAGCCATCAACTTTATCTTTCATCGCAAAAGCTTTGGGAACATTGGCTGTACCAAACTTTTCAATAAATAAGAATGTGTCTTTTCCGTACTTTTCACCAATCAAGTAAGCATCACGGTGAATATATTCGCCTGCAATCGGTAGACTTGGCAGTGAAGTGAGTAAATAACGGCGAATCGCCGTTAAATCATCAGCATCATTAGTACCAATATAAAAGACATTACTTTCTACTTTTTCATAAGTATCAAGACGTACCGCAAACACACAAACTTTACCTGCCGAACCCGAAGCCTCAAACAAACGTGACGGGTCTGCATTAAAACGAGCAGGCGTATCTTCATCAACTTGCGTCACATCATGCGCATAGCGATGATCCGATGCCTGTTTTTCACTGTCATCTAAAATATCAACGGCTTGATATTGCTGCTTCTCTAAACGCGTCAAAATCTCTTCGGGAGTCGAGCCTAAATTTACGCCTAAATGGTTCACCAATTCTAATTGACCAGCGGCATTCACCTGAGCATATAACGCCAGTTCAGTATACGCAGGACCACGGCGCACCAAAGCACCCCCTGAGTTATTACACACCCCGCCAAGTACCGATGCACCAATACACGATGAACCAATCACCGAATGTGGTTCACGATTATAGCCTTTTAAAATTTGCTCTAAATTATCTAAGGTCGCACCCGGTAAGCAGATCACTTGCTTGCCATCATGGATGACTTGAATACCCTTTAATCGGCGTGTACTCATGACCAAAACAGGACGATCATAGTCATCGCCATACGGAGTTGAACCACCGGTGAGTCCTGTATTTGCTGCCTGCATAATCACAATACAGTCCGCCTCAATTGCAGCCTGCAACACTTGCCATTGCTCTAGCAATGTGCCCGGCACCACCACAGCCAGCACTTTCCCCTCACCAAAACGGCGACCTTGGCGGTACTGACGCGTACTTTGGTCATCGGTCAAAACATAAGAACGCCCTACAATATTTTGTAAGCGTTCGATCACTGCTTGAGGAGAAAATGTTTGCATGATGGTTTCCTTTTGGTCATCCATTTATCAAATTAGACCAACACGACGGGATCTTACCGTTTGTAATTTATAATTTAATTAGCTCATTCTCTAATGTGAATCAGCCCTATATTTACTATCGTGGTGGCGGCATGGATGCCGCCTGTTGAGCAACCGTACAAGGAAGTACGGTTTGCTCAACAAAAGGTTTTTGGTTACTTTTGACCTTTCAAAAGTGACAAATGCCTATACGTAAAACATCAGCAAATCACCAAATTTTGAGGCTGTGCTTATTGCTTTACTTACCATGTCTTAAAGTCCTTGTTTAATCGCCTGTACTAAACAATCCGCATTAATATCCGAAATCGACTTAGCACCCGTGAGCGTCATCGCAACACGCATTTCCTTATCAATTAAATCAAGTAAGTTCGACACACCTTGTCCACCTGCTGCTGCCAAGGCATAAACAAACGCACGGCCAAGTAAAACCGTATCCGCACCAAGCGCCAACATGCGCACCACGTCTAAACCATTACGAATACCTGAGTCAGCCAAAATTGCTAAGTCACCTTTGACTGCATCAGCAATTGCAGGCAATGCACGAGCAGAAGACATCACGCCATCTAACTGACGACCACCGTGATTCGATACCACAATGCCATCTGCACCAAAACGCACAGCATCTTTGGCATCTTCAGGATCTAAAATACCTTTAATCACCATTGGGCCATCCCAAAACTCACGAATCCACTCAAGGTCTTTCCATGAAATGGATGGGTCAAAGTTCGAGCCTAACCAACCAATATAATCTTCAAGCCCAGTCGGCTTACCTAAATATTTAGAGATATTTCCCAAATCGTGCGGACGACCCATTAAGCCCACATTCCATGACCAGTGCGGATGAAACACTGACTGCATATAACGGCGCATCGCAGCATTTGGCCCACTCATACCCGAATGGGCATCACGATAACGTGCACCCGGTACAGGCATATCTACGGTAAACACCAGTGTTGAACAACCTGCCGCTTTTGCACGTTCCAAAGCATTACGCATAAAACCGCGGTCACGTAATACATAAAGCTGGAACCACATCGGACGGTTAATTGCAGGTGCAACTTCCTCAATCGGGCAAACAGAAACCGTTGAAAGCGTAAATGGAATACCTTTTTTATCGGCTGCCATTGCGGCTTGTACTTCACCACGGCGTGCATACATACCTGTTAAACCCACAGGAGCCAAGGCAACTGGCATCGACAGCGTTTCATTAAACAGTTTTGTCTCTAAACTCAACGCGGACATGTCATTCAGCACACGCTGACGCAATGCAATTTCTGACAAATCTTGTACGTTACGCTTTAAGGTATATTCCGCATACGCTCCACCATCAATATAGTGAAATAAAAATGGGGGTAAGCGACGTTGTGCCGCAGCACGATAATCATTGCCAGAAGAAATAATCATTTTGAATCAACTCTATTTAAACGGTTTGCACGTTTCTGGCGAGCTTCATCTTCATCCAGAGAACGCACATGATTAATCACAAATTCAATATGACCGCAGACAGCTTGGCGTGCGGCCTCGGGATCTTTACGATCAATAGCATCTATCACCTGAAAATGCTGCTCGCTGAGCAAGTCACCATTTACGGGGTCGTTATAAACTTTCTTACGCCCTAACAAGACGTTGTATTGCAGCAAATCAAATAAGCTACGCATCATTTGAATCAGCACCACATTGTGGGATGCTTCAGCAATCGCTAAGTGGAATTCAGCATCCGCGACCGCAGCCTGTGCTGAGTCACCCGCATTTTGGTGGCGGCTAATTTCATTAAAATAATGATGAATTTTGGCACGATCTTCGGGGGTCGAACGTAACGCGGCATACCATGCAGTTCCCCCTTCGAGCACCAAACGCGCCTCTTGCACATCAAAACGGTATAACGGATCTTCTTCAATCAGGTTACTGATTGAATTCACAATCAGTTGCTGTGGCCATTGTTCAGGTAATTGCTGAATATAAGTTCCATCGCCACGGCGACTAATCAGTACACCTTGACTATTGAGCTGTTGAATTGCTTCACGCAAAGACGGACGAGAAACCCCTAAGCTAGTTGCAAGCTGCCGCTCGGCAGGCAAACGATCACCTTTTTTCATGTGACGCTCTTCAATTAATGCCTGCAATTTCATGACCACTTGATCGGAGATTCTCATCGCGTTTCCTTCACTGGAGTTATGGAATCATCCACGGAACCAGATAAGCCTGAACCGTAATAATGATGCCAACAAAGACAGTGAATATGATGCTATGTTTTACCGTGAAACGGAACAAGTCAGACTCTTTTCCAACTAAGCCTACTGCGGCACAAGCAATCGCAATCGACTGTGGCGAAATCATCTTACCTGTCACACCACCGCTGGTATTAGCAGCGACCAATAACACTTCCGGAATACCAATTTGCTGAGCGGTGGTTGCCTGTAATGCCGAGAACAAAGCATTTGAAGAAGTGTCTGAACCAGTAAGGAACACACCAAGCCAGCCCAAAAATGGCGAGAAGAAAGTAAACGCATGACCGGTATGCGATAGAGCCAGAGCCAAAGTTGCAGATAAACCTGAATAGTTCGCAATAAAAGCAAACGCCAACACCATACCAATTGAGTAAATCGGTGTTTTCAACTCATTGAGTGTTTCACCGAATGTTGTTACTGCCTCACTTGCTTTCATTTTTAAGAAAATAACCGTGATGATTGCAGCAATAAAAATTGCAGTACCTGTTGCAGAGAACCAGTCAAACTTATAAATCGCTTCGTATGGTTTCATCTCGGACACAATCGGTGGCATTTTCTCGACCAATTTGTGTAAATACGGCACTTCAAGTTTAAAAATCCAGTGTTCAAGAGCACCATCTTTTGCAAATAATGCTTTAAATGGCTTAACGCTCCAGATGGTGACCATTACCGTTAAAATAGCAAATGGAGACCATGCCTTTGCAATTTTCCCAATGCTATAACGTTGAACTGTTGTAGGTTGCTGAGTCAAAGTCTGACCCGCTTCAGGTTCAAAACGGAAAATATGTTTTGGTTTCCAAACACGGAATAACAACGTCAGGCTGACCAATGAAGCAATTGCTGCGGTAATGTCTGGTAACTCAGGGCCAATAAAGTTAGAGGTGAGATACTGAGCAATCGCAAAAGCACCACCACCGACCAATACCGCAGGCCAAGTTTCCTTAACACCACGCCAGCCATCCATAATCGCCATAATCCAGAACAGCACAATAATGGTTAAAAATGGCAACTGACGACCCACCATCTGGCTAATTTCCATAGTGTCTACACCGGAAACCTGCCCCGCCACAATAATTGGAATACCCATTGCACCGAATGCAACTGGTGCTGTATTTACGATCAAACATAAACCAGCAGCGTAAAGTGGCTTAAACCCTAAGCCGACAAGTAGTGCTGCGGTAATTGCGACAGGAGCACCAAAGCCCGCAGCTCCTTCAAGGAAAGTACCAAATGCGAAACCAACGAGTAACATTTGCAAACGTTGGTCTTCGGTGATAGATAGAATGCTTGAGCGGATAACTTCAAACTGGCCTGTTTTTACCGAAATCTTGTATAGAAAAACTGCCCCGATAATGATCCATGAAATCGGCCATAGACCGTAGAAGAAACCGTAAATGATTGATGCAAAGGCCATTTGACCCGGCATTTGATAGAAAAATAGCGCAATCAGTAATGCAATAATAACTGTGCCCGTACCCGCGATACTGCCTTTTAAACGAAAAACAGCCAAGGCCAAAAAGAAGAAAATAATCGGGATTAATGCAACCGCACTAGACAGCCAAATATTATTTAAAGGGTCATAAAGTTGTTGCCACATATTGAGCATTGTCATCTCCTTGAAATGCCGGGGCGAATTTTTGTACCTTAAAATTTCAACATTTAACACAAATTGGTATGACCAATTAAAATTTAAGTGCAAATGTTTTCCTTAAACCACAATGCGCATCATAAACACAGTTATTGGTAAGATCAATGATTAAATAATTATTAAAATTGGTATGACCAATAGAGACAAGAAAAATCAAGCCATTTCTCATCTATAATTTTTTTTATTCGACTAAAGTCGTAAAAAGCTTCCTTATAAACTTAAATATGACCGACAGAAATGAAGTATTTGAATATAAAAACTATAAACGTACCAATTTGATGATCTATGTATAATGTGCACACAACTCAAACCACATGTATTGAATTGAATAATGACTACTTTAACGTGTTTTAAAGCTTATGATATCCGAGGCAAACTCGGCACCGAATTGAATGAAGAAATCGCCTATAAAATTGGCCGCGCTTACGGACAAATCTATAAACCAAAAACTGTGGTTGTAGGTTGTGATATTCGTCTAAGCAGTGAGGCTTTAAAACAAGCGACCATCCGCGGTTTAAATGATGCGGGTGTGAATGTGCTTGATTTAGGCATGACGGGTACTGAAGAAGTGTACTTTGCCGCTTTTCATTTAGACGTACAAGGTGGTATAGAAGTAACTGCGAGTCATAACCCAATGGACTATAACGGTATGAAATTGGTTCGAGAAAATGCTCGTCCAATTAGTGCCGATACTGGTTTAAAAGAAATTCAGGCTTTAGCAGAGACCAATAACTTTGAAGAAGTTAGCCAAAAAGGTACAACCCAAAGCTATAACATTTTGCCTGAGTTCGTTGACCATCTACTGACTTATATTGAACCTGCAAAAATCCGTCCATTAAAGTTAGTGGTAAACGCGGGTAATGGTGCAGCTGGTCATGTGATTGATGCCATTGAAGAAAAATTTAAAGCGCTTAATGTACCGGTTGAATTTATTAAAATTCATCATGAAGCAGATGGTACTTTCCCAAATGGCATCCCTAACCCAATTTTAATTGAAAACCGTGACAGTACCCGAAATGCTGTTCTTGAGCATAAAGCAGATATGGGTATTGCATGGGACGGCGACTTTGACCGCTGTTTCTTGTTCGATGAAAAAGGACAATTCATTGAGGGCTACTATATTGTCGGCCTATTGGCTCAAGCTTTCTTAATCAAACAGTCAGGCGAAAAAATAGTGCATGATCCACGTTTAGTGTGGAACACATTTGATATCGTCGACGAATATAAAGGTGTTGCTGTACAGTCGAAATCGGGGCATGCATTTATTAAAGATGTTATGCGTGAACACAATGCCGTATACGGCGGTGAAATGAGTGCCCATCACTATTTCCGTGATTTTGCTTACTGTGACAGCGGTATGATTCCTTGGTTACTCACCATTGCTCTACTCTCTGAAACAGGACAATCACTTTCAACACTCGTTGAAAATATGATTGCCAAGTTCCCTTGTAGTGGTGAAATCAACTTTAAAGTAGCCGATACGCAAACTACGATTCAAAAGATTTTCGACTTCTATGCCGATCAAAATCCACAAATTGACCGTACCGATGGTGTAAGCCTCGACTTTGGCGCATGGCGTTTTAATGTCCGTGCTTCAAACACCGAGCCTTTACTACGTCTCAACATTGAAAGCCGTGCAGACCGCCAAGCTCAGCCAATGCAACATTATGTAGATGAGTTGACGGGCTTAATTCAGTCTTAATAATTCCTATATAATAGAGATGGAAATTACTTTTCCATCTCTATTTGAGTATTTTGCATAATCTTATAAGTATGATTATGCCCATCTAAAACATCCTTATTTAGATTTTCATAATCTTTTAACAATACTTTTTTATCAAAATTACACGTTGGATTTTCATTAATAAATTTTTGATGAATGGCGCTATAACAACTCGAGACATCATCAACAAATTGATAGTAATCTGACAAAGGCAACCCTGCCAGCTTTAATAATTTTGGAGCAACGAAACTTGCAGCAATATAAGGTTGCTTCAAAGGCTTCTTATCTAATTTATAATTGCTCCATACCACAAACGGTGTCTGGTAATTTTTTAAGCTAGTTCGCTCAGGATCATCTTTAAAAAATCCATAACTCTCATAAACTTCTTGTAGATTCGGCAAATGATCGCCAAAGGCCACTAAAATTGTTGGTCGATCTACTGTCTTTAAATATTCAGCGAGCTCTTTTAGCTTTTGGTTAGCACGTGCAGTTCCAGCAGTATAAGTACTTAATTTTTGCTTTTCGGTGTCAGATAATTCTTTGTTAAATTTATAATTTTGTTTACCAAAACGATCATCGTTATACATTGGATGATTTTCGACAGTAATCGCATAAATAAACTTTGGCTGCTGCTCATTTTCTTTTAAAGTAGACTTAATCGAATCAAAAATAAGATCATCTGTGGCCCAGCCCCCTTGATTAAATATGTTACTCCGATCTTTTTGGGCGATCATATTTTCAAGTGATATAAATTTCTCAAATCCTAACTCTGGATATACCTTATTACGATTATAGTAATAACTATAGTTATTATGCATTGCAACTGTTTGATAACCAATTGATTTTAAATAATAAGGTAAAGCATAAATTGGTTTTTTTAGTTTAGAGACATATAACAATTCATTTGGAAAAAAAGTCGTATTCAGGCTCGTAAGCACTTCAAACTCGACATTGGCTGTACCTCCACCAAATGAAGGCGACAATAAATTAGAAACTTGATTTTGGTGAACAAAAGATAATAAATCTTTAGGTAATCCACTTTCTAAATGATGAGAGTCCCAAAAAGACTCCTCCATAACAATAATAATATTCGGATATTCTTTCTCATTCTTTTCTAAAGGTTGAACAAAGTGATGTTGCTGCAAAATTTGCTGTATGTCTTGCTCAGATACTTTACGACTAGGTAACAATACGCTGGTTACATTATCCAATACTTTAGAAACGTAAAAAGTCACAAACCCATAATCTTGAATTTTTCGGTAATCACCGATCCAGTCATTTCTGGTATTCGGGAATTCCTGCAAGCTAGCACAAATCATAGGTTTATTTTCGGAAAAACAAGCGCCTGTAGGGTTCCTAATAAAATTTAAGTAAATTAAACCACTACTGATTAGTCCAAAGATAATAATATTAGGGACATAAGTATGAAAAGTCGCTTTACTTTCTTTGCGTACAGCAATGAGGAGTATGATAAGAAAGAAAATAATGAGGGTAAAAAAGATAAGTTGTAAGTGCCAAGGGGTGGCCTTCATTGCTTCTGGAAGTAAGAAAATATCTTCTGGACTTAAATTACTAAATAAATATTGTTGCTTCTTTTTATTAATAAAATTTAAAAATATAACAAATAATTGGCTTAAACATAGTGCAGTGTATTTACGTCCAAGTATAATAAAAAATAGCTGAATGACTGCATAGTTAAAAAGAATTGAAAAAATAGCCTTTTCTGAAATCAAATAGGTATAAAACTTATGCCAAGTTAGATTCATATCCCATGCAACATATACACCTACACAGGTAGATAAAAAGGCAATAAAGATAAATAACAGTTGTTGACGTAGAAAAACCATGACTGCAAAAAAAGGCTAACGTAATAGTGGCGAATACTAGCATGAAAGTAGTCACGACAACCGCAGCCTCTTTTAGAAAACACACATTCTATTAACCAACAACTGCTATATATTTGAATTTAGAAAATTTAAATAATTAGCTTTTATAACCCGTCGGATTGTGTTTTTGCCAATTCCAGCTATCCTTAAGCATATCTTCTAAACCGTATTGAGGTTTCCAGTCCAACTCAGCAACTGCACGAGCATTGTCAGCAAAAGAAGTCGCAACATCCCCTGCTCTACGTGGAGCGAACTCAAAAGCAACAGGTACACCATTCACTTGTTCAAAGGTATTTTTTACTTGTAAAACAGATGAACCATTACCTGTACCAATGTTCCATGCACGGCAACCTTGCGCCTGTAAGCGGTTATTTAAAGCGCATAAATGTGCATTCGCCAAGTCAACAACATGGATATAATCTCGCACACCTGTACCATCTATTGTATCGTAATCATTACCATAAATAGATAGTTTCTCACGGCGACCCACAGCAACTTGAGTCACATAAGGCATTAAATTATTTGGAATACCTTGCGGGTCTTCACCAATACGCCCACTCTTATGTGCACCTACTGGGTTAAAATAACGTAGTATGGCAATAGACCATTTAGAGTCAGCTACTGAAAGTTTTTGTAATAATTGCTCAACAATTAGTTTTGTATATCCATAGTTATTACTTGGCATACCTGTTGGCATTTCTTCATTTAAAGGAGAGGTATTTGCTTCATCATATACTGTCGCAGAAGAGCTAAATACAAGTGTATAGACACCTGCCTTTTCCATCGATTTAACCAGTTGAATACTGCCCGCAATATTATTATCAAAATAAATAAGCGGTTTTTCCTGGCTTTCACCTACTGCTTTTAAACCTGCAAAATGAATAACCGCATCAATTGCGTGCTCTTGAAACACTTGGTCAAGCTCACCAGAATTACGAATATCACCCTCTACAAAAGTTAAACTTTTTTGTGTGATCTCTTGAACTCTATTTAAAGATTCTTTTGAGCTATTTGAAAGGTTATCAAATACAATAACTTCATGGCCTGCTTCTAAAAGCTCTACACAAGTGTGTGAACCAATATAACCTGCACCACCTGTAACTAAAATTTTAGCCATCGACTTTTCCTAATAAAATTTTAATCAAACCACGTGTTGAAGCATCAAGTGTTGAAAGATCATTTTGAGCACCATTTAAAATTGGAAGTAACTGATCAGCAATCTGCTTACCTTTTTCAACACCCCATTGATCAAACGGATTAATATTCCAAATTACCGACTGAACAAATACCTTATGTTCATATAAAGCAATTAACATCCCTAAACTATATGGATTTAGTTCTTTTAAAAGTAATGTCGAACTCGGCTGATTACCTTCATATTGTTTATAAATTGGTAAATTCTTTAGTTCAGCTGAATCCAAAGCTTCATTACCAAAAGCCAATAAACGTGATTGCGCCAAACAATTTGATAATGCGAGGTGATGTTGTTCAATCAATGCCTCAGCATTCTCCACATACGTAAAGTGATCTGCATTATAACGTTGGATCGGTGCAATGAAATCACAGCTTACTGCCTGTGTTCCTTGATGAAGTAGCTGATAAAATGCATGTTGGGCATTTGGACCAACCTCACCCCATACAATCGGACAAGTATCTAATTCAACTTTTTGGCCATCACGTTGTACCGACTTACCATTAGACTCCATTTCAAGCTGCTGCAAATAGGCAGCAAAATACTTTAATCTTCCGTCATAAGGTAATACCGCATGGGTTTGAATATTTAAAAAATTATTATTCCAGATACCGAGTAATGCCATGAGAACCGGTATATTTTGCTCAAAGTTTGTATTTTGAAAGTGTTCATCAACAGCATGTGCGCCAGCCAAAAGCTGTTGAAAGCCATCTATACCAATCGTTAGGGCTATAGGGAAACCAATACAAGACCAAAGAGAATAACGTCCACCTACCCAGTCCCAAAGCAACAACTGATTTTCAGGAGCAATCCCCCACTCAGTCATTTTTTCAGCTTTTGTAGATACACCAATGAAGTGACTTTTTACAACGCGATCATGTTTTCCTAACGCTTTTTCAAGCCACTGACGAACTGTCTGTGCATTTGATAAGGTATCAATGGTACCAAATGACTTTGAAGAAATAATAAATAAAGTTGTTTCCGGACGCAATTGATGGAGTAGGTCTGATAACTGGCTACCATCCATAGTCGAAACAAAGTGTACATTAAGTGGTTTGGCAGTTTTTACTTTAAAATCGCATAGTGCATGGGTCACCATTTGAGGCCCTAAATCGGAACCACCTACACCAATATTAACGACATCCTGAATCACTTCACCTGTAGCACCACGGTATTGCCCAGCATGGATTTTTTCAACCAAAGCGTACATACGCTGTAATTGAGTATGAACCTGTATTGTGAGTTCAGGAAATTTAGAATATTCCGATGGTAAACGCAAAGCCCAGTGCATAGCTGCACGCTGCTCAGTACAGTTGACTTTGTCTTGGGAAAATAAGCGCTCAATCCAGTGAGACAATTGTTTCGTCTTTGCTAAAGCAAACAATTGTTCTAAAACACTTTTAGTTATACGGTGTTTACTATAATCAAAAACCAATTGATCGAACTTTACCGAATAGTTTTGAAAGCGGTCTTGCTCGGCTGCAAATAATTCTTTGATATGTAATTTTGAATTCTTCTCAACTAATGAATGAAGCTGTGCTATAGGCGAGACTAACTCTTTAGGAAACTTCTCGATAGATTTACTCATAATCGACCTACTCCTTCATAAGCGAAACCTTTTGCTTTCACATATGCCGGATCATAAATATTACGCCCATCCAAAATAAGAGGATGCTGCATTACTTGTTGTAACTGTTTAAAATCAGGGCTCCAATATTGTTTCCATGCTGTCACTAAGCATAAAGCATGAGCTCCCTGTGCAGCTTCATATTGGTCAGCACATAAAACTAGATCTTCGCGATCTCCATAAGTTGTTGCAATCTCATCTAAGGCTTGCGGGTCATGCAAACGCACTTTTACCCCTTGTGCCCATAATGCAGCTAACAAAATATGAATAGGTGAGTTATGAGTACTAGAGGTGTTTTCCTTAAATGAAGCCCCCCAGATCGCAACAGTTTTACCGCTCAAATCACAGTGATAATAATTCCATAATTTACGGAATAAAATTTCTTTTTGTTGCTCATTAATCGCCCACACTTGCTCTAGCAACTGACTTTTAGCCCCTGTTCCAGATACAGTACTCGAAAGCGTTAAAATATCATGTGAAAAGTTTTCACCACCAAATCCAACACCTGCCGACAAATAGGCTGCACCAATACGTGTATCTGCAGCAATACCATGTTTTACATTAGCAATATCAATACCGAGTTTTTCGGCCACCATCGCCAAATCATTCATGTAGCTAATACGGGTTGCCAACATTCCCGAAATGCTGAGCTTTGTAAATTCAGCATCTAAAATTGGCATAAATAAATATTGATAGCTAAAACGGAAAAAAGGACGTAACAGCTCTTGCATAGTGTCCTGAGCATAACTCGATTCAACACCAACAATTACATGTTTTACGTTCAGCACGCTATTAATCGCATTTCCTTCTTGAATCACATCAGGAAAATAAACCCACTCATCTTTTGGCAAATGTTGTTTTAATTGATTCGTACCATGTAGACCAAAAGTAGAGCCATTGATCATTAAACGTGGATGAACTATCGGGCGCTCACTCAACTTTTCAACTGTTTTTAAAGCAAGCTCGATTTGTGTTGGGCTAAAACAAAATAAATAAACTTCAATATCTAAAGGAATTTCAGAAAAAGGACTTTCTTTTAAAAAACCTGCTTTTCTCTGTTTATTTAAATAATGATTAACTTCTTGATCTTGATAAGAAAGTATAGAAATGTTTTCTTCACAGGTGACACTTGTACACCAATAGATCTGATTGCCATATTCAGCTAATAATGCTGCCATTACACCAGCATGTAAGGTGGTTCCAAATACCGCGATTTTCATTGTACACCTGATTTTAATATTCTATAAAATTCTCTTCCCTCTCCAAGAAGAGAATATATTGCTCTGTTCATATATTTATTCGTTTTTACAAATAGTTAAGCAAAGCTACAAAATTTTATAATTTAAGTTCCTGAATTAACTGTTTAAAATCATTTCCTAACTTAGGGTGTTCAACTCCATAGTGTAGTACAGCTTTTAAATAGCCAATCTTACTACCACAATCAAACGTTTGACCTTGCATACGATAGGCTTCCACTACATCAGTTTGTTGCAGCATCGCAATTGCATCTGTTAACTGAATTTCATTACCCGCACCCTTCGGTGTATTTTCGAGTAATTGCATAATTTTTGCAGGCAAAACATAACGACCAACAACAGATAAATTGGACGGTGCAGAACCCACTGCAGGTTTTTCAATAATGCCCTGCATAGCGATGCTTTCGCCTTCATTTGGACTTTGTGCAACATCAACAATACCGTATTGATCTACTAAGTGATTAGGAACTGCTTCTACCATAATTTGTGCCGCCTGACATTCATTATAACGAGAAATCATACGCGACAAATCATTCTGCCCTGAGCTATCTTTCACCAATACATCTGGTAATAACACAGCAAAATCATCTTGCCCTACTACACTTTTCGCACATAAAACCGCATGCCCTAAACCTAAAGGTTGAGGTTGTCTTACGCTTACCACACTCACATGAGCAGGAACGATTTGGGTAATCTCTGCAAGTAAATCAAATTTTTTCTTTTGCTCTAGAGTAGTCTCCAACTCAAAGTTCCGATCAAAATAGTTTTCAATCGATGCTTTTGAAGAGTGAGTTACCAAAATAATTTGTTCAACTCCAGCTTCCACCGCTTCACGAACGACATATTCAATGGCTGGGCGGTCAACTACCGTAACCATTTCTTTTGGGATTGACTTACTTGCGGGTAAAAAACGTGTACCTAAACCAGCTACTGGTAAAACTGCTTTTTTGATCATAAGAAATATTTCAAGATATAAAATTTACTTTACAGATGAGTCGACATTTTCTTGGACGTCATTACCTTTAAATAAAGATGGTCCTACATGCCCTGGTGCATTAATACCTTCGCGTCTTAACATCACTTTGACTGTTTTAAACATGATTTTAAAATCAACCCAAACACTATGATTGTCTACATACCAAACGTCACATTTAAACCGTTCTTCATAATCCAGTTCATTACGTCCACTGACCTGAGCTAAACCAGTCATTCCAGGACGTACTTCTAAGCGACGTGCTTGTTCTGGTGAATATAATGCAACAAAGTCTTTAAGCATTGGACGAGGACCCACCACACTCATATCACCTTTTAAGACATTAATAAGCTGTGGCATTTCATCTAAGCTAGTAGAACGCAACTTCTGCCCAAATGGAGTAATACGAGCCTCATCTGGCAATGGATTCCCCTGCGCGTCAAAGGCATCCTTCATCGAACGGAACTTAATCATTTTAAATAATTTTCCGTCCTTCCCAGGTCTTTCTTGATAAAAGAATATGGGTGAGCCTAAATTTTTACGGACCTTATAAGCAACTATCAGAAATATTGGCGACAGTACGGTTAGAGCTATTAAAGAAATGACTATGTCTACTAAGCGTTTCATATTTTCATTCACTCATTTTTTTAATATCTTTACGAAGAAAGGTATTATAAATTTTACCTAGCATATTTGCTGGCAACAGTCTAAAGGCAGACCGTATCAGAAACAGCATATTAGCATATACAGGATTTTGTAACTTTAGTTGTTTTTTTAAATCTAGTAACTGTTTTTCACTTTTAATATATTGGAAACCTTTACGACGACCATGCATACCGTTATCAATTCTTGCATAGACCAAAACATCAGCTAAGTTCTGAATTTTATAGCCTTTAGCAATTACTCTTAAAAAGAGATTATAGTCTTCCATCCATAAATGATGCTGATAGCCTCCTACTTCAAGAATATGTGATTTTCGATACGTAATAGTCATATTGTTAAAGGGGCTTTGCTTCTTTGCGTAATTTTTTAAGTCTTCATTTGATAAAGGAACTTTCCGCATCCCTATAGGTGTATGAATATCCTCTACAAATTCGAGAATCTGTCCACCTATAATTGAAACCTCAGGATTGTTCTTTAAAAATTCAATTTGCTTCTCGAATCTCTCCGATACATAAATATCATCTGTATCTACAATACATACAATGTCATATGTACATTCTTGCAAACCAATATTTTTGGCCTTACCTGTACCTACATTTTTCTCAAGTTTCTTAACACGTAAAATATTGCCAAGTTTTTCTTGCCATTTTGCAATTACCTCATCAAGTTCAGGTGTTAAAGGCCCATCCTCAACTAAAATAATTTCTGTAGGTTTTAAAGTTTGATTATCCCAAATACTTTCCATACAAGCATTAAAGTGTGATGGATGCTCTTTGTGATAAATAGAACTTAATACAGAAAACATAAAAATTATCCTTTCAAAACCCTTTCAATCCAAATTTTTAAAATTTGTTCAGGTTGATATTTTTTAGCATTTAATAAAGATTCTTGTGAAAAACGATCTAATAAATTTGGAGATGAGGCTAGTTTTAAAATGGCTTCTGCCAATTTATCAATATTTTGATCTTCCACTAATAAACCATTTTGATTTTCTTGAATGACATCACTTGGGCCATATGGACAATTATATGAAACAATAGGTAAACCAAAGCTCTGAGCTTCTATTAACACCATTGGGAGACCTTCATATTTAGATGACATTACAAAAAAACTAGATCGTTCATAAACTTCTTTTACATTTGAAGTACTACCCTTCAAACTCACATTTTTAAGAAAGCGCTGGCTGATATAATTTTGTAGCATCTCTTTGTGCTCACCTTCGCCATAGATATTGAGTTGCCAATCAGGAATAGATTGATATATTTTCTCCCAAGCTTGAAGTAAATGGATATAGTTTTTCTGATCAGTTAAACGACCAATCGTTACAATTTGTTTATTATTATTTTGCGGTTGAGAAGCGATAGGAAAAGGAGAAAAATTAGGAATGACTAAAACATTTGAATGAAACTTATCAAATTGCACTTTATCATTTTGGGTCAGTGTTACCACTTGATCAATTTTTCGATATAGTAATTTGCTCAAAATTTGTATTTTTTGAGGCCGGCTGACAAAAGAAACATGTTCTAGAGAAACCAATTTCGTTACATTTGGGATAAAAGCACATAAAAGTGACAGTTTCCCCATATTATGGACAATTACTATATCGTAAGCAGAAGCAGAAATATGCATCTTGAGTTTTTTGTAAAACTGAAATAAGTTACCAGTCAAAGCTATAACATCTACATTCTCAGCAGTTGGATAAGCGGTATAATTTTTAACCGACTCTCTATTTAAAAGAGTAATATCATAATCAGGACTTACCGCCATCTTGTTCGCTAACTCAATAGCCACACGCTCAGAACCAGATTTATTTTTTAAAGAGTTAATTATAAAAAGAACTTTCATGAAAATTATCCCTTTAAAAGTAATTTAGAAATTATTCGTTTATATAAATATTGAGTTTGAAATCTAGACTTACAAACCGACATAATTAAAAATATAAACATTTTAAAAAACTTTTTATGTCCTTTAGCCATAAAAGCTTTTTGCAAAAGTATATTTGATTTATCAAAGTTTTCTTTATATCCAGAATACTTTTTTAAATACTCTTGTACATTAAGTGTGCTGAAATTATCTTGACCTGTGATTACTCTCATTTTATAAAGATCAACTACGTAATTTGACATTAATCTTTGATTAAAACCAATTGTAGATGTCGTATTTCCATCACGAATACGTACAGAATATTCGAAACTATTCAAATTAGTAAAAAGTAAGCCTAAGGAATGCATTCTTAATAAAAAATCATAATCTTCAGCACCAGGAATCTCTCGATAGCCATTCAGTTGATTATAAACTTCACGTTTAGCTAACCAAATATGAAGAACTGGAGAAGCATACTTAATTGTCTTATTAATTATTTCATCTTTAATAGGCATTTCTTGTCTGCCAATAACATTATTATTAGAATCTATAGTATTTACATGGCTACCAACTAAAAAGTATTGAGGATTTTTTATTAAAAAATCTAATTGTTTTTCCAATCTTTCTGGAGCACTAATGTCATCACCATCCATTCTAGCGACAAAGTCTCCAGTTGCTTGTTCTAATGCAAAATTTAATGTTTTTACTATTTTTGAATTTTTACTATTTTTATAAAGTTTGATTCTTGAATCAATACTGGCCAAATTAGCAACTAAATTATATGTATTATCAGTGGAACAGTCATCAACTACAATTATCTCAAGATTTTTATATGTCTGATTACAAATTGAAAGAACAGCTTCATTAACAAAAGCCTCTACATTGTAAACTGGAATCAAAACACTTATTAAAGGCTGCTCAAAAGTCATTTAACTATCTCTTTTTAATAACAATAACAAAAATAAAAATAAGGAGGAAACAGACAAATGAATAAATTAAACCAGAACTAATAGAATACATCAAACTCCGTGGTGCGAACATAAAAGTAGGAAGCGAAGACAATAATATGTATAAAAACAATACATTTTTTTTAGATTTTTCTATTAAATAACAAAAAACTAATCCTAATATAAAAGAAAAAAAACTTAATAACAAATAATTACGTCCACTTAAAATATACAAGTCTAAAAAAACAGACCACCCTAAACCAAACCCATTATCAAATAAAGAGTTATTTAATGTATAAGCAAAAAAAGCGCCTGAATTATAATTTTGGCTTCCTGTCACTAAACCTAACGATGAAAACAAACCAGCTACAGGAAAAAACATTGTTACATAAGTCAATGGAGGCCATTCTGCATGTAAACTATTTACTATTGATGGCAATATATAAGTTAGACTTTGTACATAAATAAATTTTGATAGAGGATTTTCTAAACCAAAGTCGCTTCGACCTCCTCTAAAGCTTTCTAAAAATTGTGCAAAAATCATTAAAGAAATACCCAGTAATGAAATTTTAAAAAAAGGTAAATCTCTTTTTGTTATTAAATTATACATCCATAAACAAATTAATACCCAAACAAATAAAAGTGCTCTTTGACCAACAAATAGATTTACTAATATATATAAAAACAGAATAAATAAAGAAAAATATAAACTTCTTTTATTATTGCATAAAACACCGGTTGCTACCATTATAGGGAGAAGTAAACTTGCTATACGTTGAGCACCAAAACTATAATCCGCCTGACCTGTATACAACCCTTCATAACCAGCTACCATAAACATTGAAATCATTTCATAGGATATTGGAAACCATAAAATAAAAAGTATAGTTGCACTTAAAAAGTTTAAAATATAAAATGTTTTTTTATAATTCAAATTGCTTAATTGTATATTAAACTCTAACCGAGTAGAAAAAATCAAGCTACCTAATATAAAAGAAGATAACGATAATTGCCAAAATATTAAACTCTCAAAAAAATCTAAATTATTAAAATAAAAAAGCTGCCCCCAATACAATTCATAGTAATCTCGATATAAACCAAAAAAACTTAAAAAAACTCTACCTAAAGCAAACAAACAACTTGATATATAAAACAAGCCTTGAGGAGAAAATATTTTCACCCTATAAATATAAAACAAAAAGGGGATTAGGGCAAAGTTTAATATATATAAAAATTCACAAAACTTATGATAGAAGCTATCACTTAAGTCATTAAAAATTCCAAAAAAGTAAAATAAAATACAAACAATATTAAATGTTAAAAAAATTACAGTTGCTATTATTTTATTATTTTTAAAAACCATATCCATATTCTTTCACACCCATTTCTTTTTTAACTTTAATAACACTAGATAGATAAAAGGAAAATACTTTAACAAAAAAATCTTATAACTAACTCTATAATTTAACTTAATATTCGCCTCCTCACTAATAACAAATGAATAGACTGTAGACAAACTTTGCCCTCTATCTATCATTATTGATATTTTTTGAGATAAAAATTGATTATAAATAATAGAATAAAGAGGATATTTATTTGTTGGTATAAATTTCTTTATCCCTAAGTCAATTCCATTTAGAAGAGGTGCTGGATACCCACTTCTAATTGAACTACCCTCTCTATGTCTGTAGCAAATAAGTTCTTTTTGCAATTCAAAAATTTCTAGACCATTTGCAAAGTAATAAATTTTTGGAAAATACAGCTTATCTTCCATATACACATTAATATCAAAAGCGAATTTACTTAGAAGGTCTTTTTTGATAACTCTTAACCAAGGATACCAATAAGACTGTAAAAACAACTTTTCTCTGTAGGATTCATCATTTATTGAAATTTTACTATGTGTAACAAAACAAATATTCTCAACATAACCTTTATCTGTATCATATTGTTTAGCATTAAAATGAATTATTTCTACTTTTTTCTCATTTATAACTTTTATTAATTCATAAAAATAGTTTGGTAATAAATAATCGTCTGAATCCAAAAATCCAACATACTCACCCTTTGCTATTTTTAATGCATTATTTCTAGCAACGCTTTGTCCTTGGTTTTTTTGATCAATAAAAACAAATTGTTTTTCAAAATGAGGATATTTCTGAGCAATATAATTACGTGCTAAAGCCATAGATCTATCAGGCGTACCATCATTAATCAAAATAATCTCTACGCCACTGATCAATTGATTACATATACTCTCAATACACTCAACAATATATTCTTCTACTTTATATATAGGAACAATTATACTTAAAATTATCATTAGTTGTACTCTTTTCTATAAGTGGAAGGTAAAAAAATTCTCTTTTGAACATCGAGTATGATTCTATCTTTATAAAAATAGTTAAATATAGAAAATGACATAATTTCTGTAGTTAAAATGGCAAAAACTGCACCATTTAAACCCCAAAAATGAACAAAAAAAGCTGTTAGTATGATATTAAAGACAACTAAATAAAGTGTTTTTTTCTTCAAATAGTCATATGCATTAAATTTCAACAAATACTTCTCCGCAATTGTGGAAAGCCCTGAAAATAACGTAACAAATACTGTAAATATTAGAATATTATTTACACTTGTATATTGCTTGCCATATAACCATTCAATAATATAATGTCCTGTTAAAGAAAAAATAACCATTACTAACAGACAGATTAAAATGATAACCAAACTTAGCTTAGCAACCATATTTTGGCTTTTTTCAAAATCCTTCTCAACATAAACTTGTGTAAAATATGAAGAAATTATTGCAACCAAAACAAAATAGAAACTATTCCCCAATGTCATTGCTACAGTATAAATACCCAAATCATATTGGGACTTAATACCTAGAAATAACTGCGATGTTTTTGTAAAAATTGCAACTGAAAGTGAGTAGAAAGCAAGTTTACGCCCCACACCCAACATAAATTTTCGATAACGCTTAATTTTTTCTACTACAATATCACTTTCACTCACTTTTTTCCGTGCATACAAATATTTTCTAATAAAAAAAGGTACTAAGGTAATCATTATTATCGGAACACATAATAACTCTACTGCTAGCTGAAATTTTGCAATGCAATATCTTATAATTAATGAAATAATTAAAGCTAAAATATTACAATATGCATTTATTTTAGATTGCAAAATTGCATTAAAATATATTAAATATACATCGTGAACAGCAAAATAAATCGCCACACTTGTCGCAAGTGAAAATACAAAAGTTAGATAATCAGTAGCATAATAAATATAAAACAATGTAAGCGACGAAAAACTGAGATACAGAATATCTCTAATTATTTTTGTGGAATCAATTATATATTCACCTATTTTTTTGTTTTTAGAGGTTTTTTGAAAAATAATATTTTCCGATCCAAACATTGCAATTGTTTGAATGATCGCAAAAATTGAACTTGCAAAGGTTAGCTTTCCAAAGTTTTCAGGACCTATATACTTTGCAACAAATGAGGTAACAAAGATTAAACCAAAAATTGAAATTAGTTTTTCAGACATCATCCAAACAGAATTGGCAAATACTTTGTTCTTTAACTTCCCGATTAATACCATTGCTATAGTCTTAAATCTGCATCTACTTTATTAAGAACATGCTTTAAATCATAAAGGACATGCTTTTTTTTACCTAAAGAATGAAAGTCTTCAGTACTCATTACCTTAAACTGATCATGTGCAACTGCAATTACGATAGCGTCATACCGACCTTGTTTTAATTCCATGATTGGAGCTAACCCATACTCTGCTTCAACCTCAGCACTATCTACCCAAGGATCATAGATATCAAGATCTAAATCGTATTCTTTTAGTGCTTTAACCATATCTACAATCTTAGTATTTCGTATATCTGGGCAGTTCTCTTTAAAACTCAAACCTAAAATTAATATACGAGCACCAACAACTTGGATACGTTTCTTTACCATTTCTTTGATCAATTGGGTTGCAACATATTCACCCATACGATCATTTAAGCGACGAGCTGCCAAAATAATTTCTGGATGTAAACCAATTGACTCTGCTTTATGCGTTAAATAATACGGATCAACACCAATACAATGACCACCAACTAAACCAGGTCTAAAGTTTAAAAAATTCCATTTTGTACCTGCTGCCTTGAGTACATCTTCTGTATCGATACCCATTTTATTAAAAATCAGAGCCAACTCATTGATTAAAGCGATATTCACATCTCTTTGTGTATTTTCAATGACTTTAGCAGCCTCAGCGACTTTGATACTCGGGGCCTTATGTGTACCCGCCTCAATAATTAAATTATATACTTGATCAACATAGTCAGCGACCTCTGGAGTCGAACCTGAGGTAATTTTTAAAATATTAGTGACACGTCGTTGTTTATCACCAGGATTAATACGTTCTGGACTATATCCCACAAAGAAATCTTTATTAAAATTTAAACCGGAATGTTTTTCTAATTCGGGTATACAAACCTCTTCTGTCGCACCAGGATAAACCGTTGACTCATAAACAACGATATCGCCTTTTTTTAGAACTTTAGCAATGCTTTGGGATGCTTTTATGAGAGGGGTCAAGTCAGGTTGTTTAAAATCGTCAATGGGTGTTGGCACAGTGACAATGAAAAAGTTTATATTCTGTAAGTCTTGAATATGTGCTGTATACGACAAATGCTGTACGTGTTTTAACTCATCAGAAGTCACTTCTAATGTATGGTCATATCCGTTTTTTAACTCTAATATCCGATTTTCATTTATATCAAATCCGATTGTAGGTTTATGTTTACCAAATTCAACTGCCAAAGGTAATCCAACATACCCTAAGCCGATAATTGCTATTTTTAGTTGCTCAAGTTGAAACATATATAAAACCTAACCATTTAATTTTAAATGGAGAAACATCATGGATACGACCTACTACGTTAATATAGCAGACTTTAAACAAAATTTTCTCGAAATATACAATCACTGCTTGGCAAATAAAGTATGATTTGGGTTAATTATAGACTACAATCCAATGTCTTCATGCAAAGTATCATTGGATTACAAACAATAAAGGGTTTGAATGTGAAGCACCAAAGCACATTATTATTTTTAGCCATTTCACTTTCGTTTACAGGATGTGCAGTCACCTCAGGCTTACAAACTTACGACTTACCTGAACAAGGTACTTTTAAAACAGAACAAGGCGCAGAGGTTTCTGTTGTTCAACTCACCCAAAACAATATTCCAAAGATTAGTTCTGAGGCTTTGCGTCCACAAGGAAATATAAGCGCCTTATTTAATACTCCTTTTTATCAATACCGCTTAAGTGCTGGGGATGTTTTATCTATTCAGCTTTGGGCTTATCCTGAAATTACTCCTCCTATTCAAGGTGCCTCTACTGATATTAAAGCATTTGGATACCCTATTGATTCTGCAGGAAATGTACAGTTACCACTTGTAGGCCAAGTTCACATTGCAGGGAAAACACTGGCTGAGACCAATAAATATTTACGAAGTCAATTTGCTAAGTATTTAAAAACACCTGATGTTGTAGTTCGCGTGTTGTCATATCAAGCTAAACGCTATTTTGTTAATGGTCAGGTTATGAAAAGTGGACAATACACTTTAGATGATCAACCAATTAGTATTTATACAGCCTTAAGTATGGCTGGAGGTGTAAATCAAGAGTCTGGTGATAATACTGATATTCAACTCATTCGTAATGGCGAAGTTTATAATTTAAATGTCGTTGCACTTGAGAAACAAGGTTATTCACTACACAAATTATTAGTCCAACCCAATGATACAATTTATGTAAATACTAAACAAAATCAAAAACTCTATGTTATGGGTGAGTCTAATAAAAGTTCAGCAATTCCATTACGAGATCAGGGAATGACCCTAAGTGATGTATTGGGCGAGAGTGAAGGTGTTAATCCATACTCGGCAAGTGCAGCTCGTATTTATGTCATGCGTACAGATTTACAAACAAAAAGATCAACAATCTATCAGCTCAATTTGAGTAGTATTGGTAACCTTGCATTATCTAATCAATTCCAAATGCAAAAAAATGATATTGTTTATATTGATGCAACTGGTTTAACACGCTGGCAGCGTATTATGAACCAGATTGTACCATTCTCAAGTGCACTCTATACATTTGATCAATTGGGTAAAAACTAGAATGCAGTTACAAAATATCTTAGTAGTCTGTGTAGGTAATATTTGCCGCAGTCCAATGGCAGAATACTTTTTAAAGGCCCAACATCCTACATTAAATATCTCATCTGCTGGTATTTCAGCCCTAGTAGGTCATACTGCAGATGACAAAGCGATTCATTGTATGGATCAGTTGAATATTGATATGAGACCACACGTGGCTCGCCAGCTCAGTGCTGAATTGATCAAACAAAATGATTTGATTTTAGTAATGAGCAATAATCAGCAAAAGCATATTGAACAAACTTGGCCATTTGCTAAGGGTAAAATTTTTAGGCTTGGCCATTGGCAAGGGCAAAATATACCTGACCCCTATCAGCATGACCAAGCTTTTTTTGATCAGACTTGCCGCAACATTCAAAGCTATGTGCAAGATTGGCGCACTCAATTATAATTGTATATTAGTTGTAAATTTATGAACCAAAACTCTAAAACTAGCGAAGATAGCATCGATTTAAAAGAGTTATTCTTTTCATTGATTGCACAGTGGAAAATCATAGCATGCTGCGTGGTCTTAAGTTTAATTTGTGCCTTGCTATACTTACGGATAACGCCAGATACTTATTCTGTAGATGCAATGGTACAAGTTGAGGACAGTAAAGGCGCTGCCTCTGCTGCTTTGCTTGGTGACCTTTCTAAAGTCAGTGGAGGTCTATCTCAAAAATCACCAGCTGATCCAGAAATAGAGATTCTTCGTTCTAGAATGGTTTTAGGACAAGTCATTCAGAATCTTAATCTTGATATTAACGTCAAAGATAACCAATCAGGATTGATCGACAAGTTAATTTCACAAGATAAGAGTAGACTTGAGTATCGTCATGAATCTGTACTGTACAGTAATCAAAATAATAATTTGATCATACGAGAACTTAAAGTACCTGAATATTATTTAGATAAACCCTTAAAGTTAGAGTTCAAAGGTGCAAATCAATTCACTTTAACATACAAAGATCAAGTTGTATTTAATGGTCAATTAAACAAAAAAAATATACTAAATACAAATAGAGGTCTTTGGCAGGTACAACTTAATGCTCAAGGTAACCTGAAAGAACAAAGCTATACTTTAACTAAACTCGCTCTACCAACAGCCGTTAAAAATTTTAATGATATCTATAGTGTTGCTGAAAAAGGTAAAGTGACTGGTGTTATTGGTTTAAATTATCTAGGTCAAGATCCTGAGCACATTACACAAGTACTAAATAATGTTCTAACTGTTTATCACCAACAAAACATTGAGCGAAAGTCTTTAGAATCTAAACAAACTTTAGCTTTTCTTGAGAAACAATTACCAGAGCTTCGAAAGCAGCTAGAAGATTCTGAGATCAAGTTTAACCAATTTCGTGAAAAGTATAAAACAGTCGATGTAAATGCTGAGTCGGAGCTATTACTTAAGCAAAATATTGATTTAGAAAAGCTTAAAATCGAGCTACAACAGAAACAAGCTGAGCTTTCTGCTAAATATACCAATGATCATCCATTAATCCGTCAAATCGATGCACAAATTACAGAGATTAATAAAAAGATTGCTGATCTTAATAATCGTTTAACTCAACTTCCTGAAACACAACGTTTATATTTACAACTATATCGTGATGTAAAAGTAAACACAGAGCTCTATACGTCGTTACTAAACAGTTATCAACAGCTTAAAATTGCTAATGCAGGTGAGATTGGTAATGTTCGCATTATTGATACTGCTGTAGAACCTGTTAAACCTATTAAACCTAAGAAATTAATTGTTCTAATACTTTCTATTTTTGTTGGTGGTTTTATCGGTGTATTAATTGCATTATTACGTAATATGATGCGTAGCGGAGTTAATGATTCAACTCAAATTGAAAATGAATTAGATTTACCAGTTTATGCAACTGTACCTCGTTCTCCAATTCAAGAAAGCCGTATCAAGATTTTAAAGAAGAAGAAGAGTATTCCTATTCTTGCGGTTAAAAATAGTGATGATATTGCCATTGAGAGCTTACGCAGTATCCGTACAGCTATTCACTTTGCATTAGCAAATGCAAAAAATAATATTATTATGATTGCTGGCCCGTCTCCAGAAGTCGGTAAATCATTTATTTCAACTAACTTAGCGACTATTTTCGCACAAGGGAATAAACGTGTATTACTGATTGATGCTGATATGCGTCGTGGTTATATGCATAAATACTTCGATGTTGACGTGAAACCTGGTCTTTCTGAATTACTAAGTGGCCAAGCTGACTTGACACAAGTTTTACATAAAACGCAAGTTGCGAATCTCGACGTGATTACCCGTGGTAAGAGTCCAACCAACCCTTCAGAAATGTTGAGCTCTACCCAGTTCAAAGACTTACTAGAGAAGTTCCAAACTCAATATGACCATATCATTATTGATACTCCACCAGTGCTTGCAGTAACTGATGGTATTATTATTTCTCAGTACACTGGCGTGAACTTAATTGTTGCTCGTTATGCTAAGTCTCATATGAAAGAGCTTGAATTAACAGTTAACCGCTTTGAACAAGCTGGTGTTAAAGTGAATGGCTTTATCCTTAATGATATTCAACGCTCTGGCGGCGGTGGTTATGGCTATAACTATGCTTATGCATATAAAGCACAAAAAGAAGATTAATTAAGAGTTTTCTTAAAAAGCCGGATCAAATGATCCGGTTTTTTTATTTGCTTTTTAAGTTTTGCCACATTAAAACTAACTAAAATATATAAAAAACCACTCGTTTTTTTTGTTAAACATTCTATGCTTAAGTCGAAGCATGCTAAGATCGAAGCAGCCTTTTAGACTCAAATGATTATTTTTGGAACCTTTTATGAGTAAAGCCTTACCCATTGCTGTCGCTGTAGTTTTAGGCGGTGCTGCACTTGTACCTGTATATTATGCAACTCAACATCCGACCACAGAAGTCGGACGTAAAGCAGACAAAAATGCTTCTCCAATTCAAAAAATCAGTTATGTTCTTGGGTATGAAGTTGCTCAGCAAACTCCTCCTGAACTGGATACGAAAGCATTTGTTCAAGGGATCCATGATGCGCGTAATAAGCAGCCTAGTGCTTATACTCAAGAAGATTTAAAAGCTGCCGTTGCTGCTTATGAAAAAGAGTTACAACAAAAAATGCAGCATCAAGACAAACCTGAGCAAGCGGGTACAACTGCTGACTCTGCAGATGCTCAGTTCCTTGCAGAAAACAAAACGAAAGCTGGCGTAAAAACTACTGCATCAGGTTTGCAATATATCATTACTAAAGAAGGTACTGGTAAACAGCCAACTGCTCAGTCTATTGTTAAAGTACATTATGAAGGCCGCTTAATTAATGGACAGGTTTTCGATAGTTCTTATAAGCGTGGTCAACCAGTAGAATTCCCGCTTAACCAGGTCATTCCGGGTTGGACTGAAGGTCTTCAACTCATGAAAGAAGGTGGAAAAGCGACTTTCTTCATACCATCAAATCTTGCATATGGCCCACAAGAGCTTCCTGGAATTCCAGCAAACAGTACACTGATTTTTGATGTAGAACTCATTTCAGTGAAATAATAACAATCCAGGAGAGTCGTTATACTCTCCTGTTTTTTTGGAAAAAGACATGAAAAAAATCAGTTTGGTTATTGCAGCGTCAACGATGAGCTTATCTGTTTTTGCTGCTGCACCGATAACAAATAAAAGCCCGGCAAAAGATCAATTTAGTTATAGTTATGGTTATTTAATGGGCCGTAATAATACTGATGCGTTAACAGATTTAAATCTTGATATTTTTTACCAAGGTTTACAAGAAGGTGCTCAAAATAAGACAGCACGCCTAACTGATGAAGAAATGGCGAAAGCAATTAATGATTATAAGAAAACATTAGAAGCTAAACAGCTAGTCGAATTTCAAAAACAAGGTCAACAAAACGCTCAGGCTGGTGCAGCTTTTCTGGCAGAAAATGCTAAAAAATCTGGTGTGATTACGACTAAATCAGGTCTGCAATATCAGGTATTAAAAGAAGGCACTGGTAAAACACCTAAAGCCACCTCTCGTGTAAAAGTAAACTATGAAGGACGTTTACTCGACGGAACTGTATTTGATAGCTCAATTGCACGTAATCACCCTGTTGATTTCCAGTTAAATCAAGTGATCGCTGGATGGACCGAAGGCTTACAAACTATGAAAGAGGGCGGTAAAACCCGTTTCTTCATTCCAGCAAAACTTGCTTATGGTGAAGTTGGCGCTGGGGATAGTATCGGTCCAAATAGTACTTTAATTTTTGATATTGAGTTGCTACAAGTTTTGCCAAAATAATTTTCGAAGATAAAAAAAGCGATCTAAATTGATCGCTTTTTTATTTTAGTGTTTTAAATCTCTCGGTCTAAAGCCTGTCAGTAATAAGCCAATTAAGTAAGCGATCACCCCTACAACGCATAAACCGACTACCTCTGCAACACGAATCCATTGAGAGAGTTCACCGTTATACCAATTTAACCCGAACCAAAGTGCTGCAATCATCGCAAGGTTAGCCAAACCATATTGAAGTGCCAGTTTTTTCCAATGTGCACCAAATCGGAAAATATTACGCTTATGTAGATAAAAATAGAGCAAACCTGCATTTACTAAAGCTGAACCAGAAGAGGCTAATGCAAGCGCCATATGCTCTGCATGCCAATTGATTAGTTTAAAAAATCCAATAAATACAACGTTTAAAATCGCATTGGCAGCAACCGACATTAAACCCACACGGACCGGTGTTTTTGTATCTTGCTGCGCATAGAAACCTGGTGCAAATACTTTAATTAACATAAAGGAAATTACGCCTGCACTCATACATTGCAATGCAAGTGCTGTCATTTGTGTATCGCGTAAATCAAACTCACCACGTTGGAACAATGCCTGAATAATCGGTGTAGAAAGCATAAATAAAGCAATACTTGCTGGCAAACCAACCAACACAATCACTTTTGCTGCCCAATCGATCATACTGCGAAACTTCGCTTGGTCTTGTTCAGCATGACGTGCTGACAGTGAGGGTAAAATCACTGTACCAATCGCAACACCGATTAATCCTAAAGGTAACTCAGTCATACGTTCGGCACTGTAGAGCCAAGATACTGAACCATCTTGCATAAAAGATGCCCAAATCGTATTTAGCAATAGGTTAATCTGAGTCACAGATACACCAAATAATGCTGGAAGCATTAATTTTAAAATACGTTCTACACCTTCATGTTTAAAATCAACTTTCGGTGGAATCAGTAAGTTTTTACGCCATAACTCAGGAATTTGTATCGCTAACTGTAAAATACCAGCCGCAACAACTGACCAACCTAAAGCTTTGATTGGCTCAGCCATATACGGTGTAAGCCACCAAGCACCTGCAATCATTGCTACGTTCAGTAAAACAGGTGAAAAAGCTGGCGAGGCAAACGAGCCATAACTGTTTAAGATGCTGCTGGCAAAAGCCGTAAGCGACATAAACATTAAATAGGGAATGGTCAGACGGAACATACTGACCGCTAAATCAAACTTTTCAGGGTCATTATGGAAGCCCGGCGCATACATATAGATAATTGCTGGAGCTAAAACCATAGCCACAAAAGTCAGTAACGTCATGACTGTCAGCAAACAACCAAATACTCGACTAATTAAGATCTGCACTTCTGCATGCGCACGACCTGTTTTATATTCGGTCAATACCGGAATAAAAGCCTGTGAAAAAGCCCCTTCGGCAAACAACCGTCGAAAGAAGTTGGGAATACGAAAAGCCACAACGAAGGTATCGAAATCTTTACCCGCACCAAACACGTTGAGCAATACGACATCTCGTACTAAGCCCAATACCCGTGACAACATCGTCATCGCACTGACAATAAAAGTCGATCGCCATAATGCCATCGTACTCACCTACAGCTATATTCGAAAGTCGCTATTGTAATGAAACTAGAAAATCTTTTCGTTGTGAAATGATGAATGAACTCAAGTTTTTTTCTGTGCTAACAACTGCCTAAAGTGCTGCCATTTAAAATAAGGTCCCGGATCGGTTTTTCGGCCCGGTGCAATGTCTGAATGCCCTGCAATATGGTTTTTAATTTCAGGATAGGCCTGACGAATAGCAGTAACAACGTCAGTTAGCACTTCATATTGTACGTCTTCAAAAGGTAAATCATCACTTCCTTCAAGCTCAATACCAATTGAATAATCATTGCATTCAACTTTGGCTAAGTAGCTTGAACGCCCTGCATGCCATGCACGATCATTAAAGTTAACAAACTGTAGGACTTCACCTGTTCGTAAAATTAACAGGTGTGTAGAGACTTGCATACCTTCAATAGTCTGAAAATAGGGATGAACGGACCAATCTAATTTATTCTGGAAAAACTGTTCAATATAGCCTCCCCCAAACTGAGAAGGCGGCAAGCTAATATTATGAACCACAATCATTTGTATTTCGGTACCAGCGGGACGCTGGTTAAAATTTGGAGAAGGTACTTGTCTCGCGCCTTTTAATTGTCCATCTATAACTTCATACGGTGTGATTTGCTTCATTGAGATGCCAATAAATTGCTTGCCAATTGTTTTAGTTTAAAACAGTTAATTGCTTTTCAGAGTAGTCAGCATGATTGTTTATCGCGATTAATCTGATAAAACAGCTTATTTTTAAAGTCGACGGTGCTAATATATCGCAAGTTTTAGGGTCATCGACAAAATGGAAACCGTATGAGCATACCTCAGTCTTTGCTTGAACAGTCAATTCAAATCAATATTCAACAAGCATTACAAGAAGATATTGGGGACGGTGACATTACCGCCATGCTCACACCTGAAGATGAACAGGCTACCGCAACTATTATTAGCCGTGAAGATATGGTTTTAGCTGGACAGCCTTGGGTGAATGCGCTCATCTCAGCTTATGACAACACTGTACAGGTGACTTGGTTAAAACAAGAAGGTGACCGTGTTGCTGCAAATGAAGCCTTTTTAAAGCTTGCTGGTTCTGCACGTAGCTTACTGACTGTAGAGCGCCCTGCTTTAAACTTTATTCAAACATTATCAGCTGTTGCAACAAAAACTGCTGAATATGTTCAGCATCTTGAAGGTTTAAATACCAAACTTCTCGATACACGTAAAACTTTACCGGGCTTACGTATTGCACAAAAATATGCCGTAACCGTCGGTGGCGGACAAAATCACCGCCTCGGTTTATTTGATGCATTCTTAATTAAAGAAAATCATATTATGGCAGCGGGCGGTATTGCCCAAGCGATTGCAAAAGCACATCAAATTGCGCCTGGTAAACCTGTTGAAGTCGAAGTTGAAACTTGGGATGAGCTAAACCAAGCGCTTGAAGCAGGTGCGGACATTGTCATGCTCGACAACTTTAGCCAACAACAAATGATTGATGCTGTAAAACACGTGGCGGGTCGCTGTAAACTCGAAGCTTCGGGCAATATCACTATTGAAAACTTACGCGAAGTAGCGACTACTGGTGTCGACTATATTTCTATGGGCGTGTTGACTAAAGATGTCAAAGCCGTTGATTTATCAATGCGTTTTAATGCCTAAATAAAATCAGCATCATTATTGGTATTTTTTTGCGACTTGGTCATGTCTGCCGCTTGTGTTTTTTGCCATGCTGACTGAGTCGCTTGTGCCCCACTATCCCGTGGATCGGCAGCCATTAAAACAAATGTAACTACTGCTAATAATACAATAAAACCTTGTAGCATAAATTTTCCCCATCACTTTAAAAAATTAGGGTTTCAAGGTAAAAGATAAATATGACCAGGCTTAGGAGATTCTGTTACAAAAGGTAAGCCTTTATTTTTATTATTCATCTATACGACAAGTTATTGCCTCTCTTCATTTATATTTCCCAACATTAGATTGTGTGAGATGTCATCTACAACCTGCCCAAAATCTATAAATATATTGTTTTTGCAATAAATCAGATATATGCAGAAAGAGAACAGGTTTTGTAGATGACAAATGCATTTGGTTACTTTGGGCGAAACCAAAGTAACGAATTAGCTACTTCCACTGGATGAATAAACGATAAGACTCCGTCGTGCTAACTAATTTAAAATAATTATTAACTAAGACTTCAGCTTAATATTCATGCATTACAGCAACTTAAGACTCTAAATATCCCATATATGGATCAGAAATTGAATCTTCTTGAGTTTCTATACGTCCTGCAAAACGGCGACTAAACGTCGCATCTTCCGCTAATGTCACCGTAAAATCATACCAACCACCAAATTCAGACATATCCCAAACCAGTTCTTTTTCAGAACTATTGGTTTCTATCGCCCATGTCTTGTTTGGCAGATAAGCATTTGCCTTGACAGTGAGCTTGACTGACTTATTACCATCATGACGCACTTTTAAATATAAATTCGCATCACACTCTTCCACACATACTCTAATTTCCGGTAATGCTTGAGTCTGATTAGCTTGACTTAAATTACCTTTAAACGCACGGTGAAAACCATTTGGTCCAAGTACCCATAAATCATACTGTCCATTGATAGTATTCCACACGTCATCAAGCTGTTTGCCCGCCTCAACCATATAACGGCGTGGAATTGCCGTAAGATCTAATCGGTTATAGACATGGAAAACGGCTGCCTGTTTACCCGTATTGGAGAACATCAGTTTAACCGTTTTTTGAGTGGCATCGACTTTGGCACTGGTGTGCAAAATATAAGGTAAAGCACGCGATGGTCGAATTCCCATTTCCTGCTGAGGAAATTGTTGCTGGCTCGGAACAGGAACTTGGGGCAATAAAGCTTGAGCGACACGAATCGCATCGGCTTCGGCTTTGGTTTTCTTCCCATCTAGTTCAGCAACAGGCAAAAGATTCGGTGTTTTAAAATTAAATGCCGTTGTTAAATCACCACATACAGCACGGCGGTATGGGCTAATGTTAGGTTCTTGCACACCAAAACGTTTTTCTAAGAATTGTAAAATAGAAGTATGATCAAAGACTTGAGAATTTACCCATCCTCCACGGCTCCACGGCGAAATCACATACATTGGAACGCGTACACCCGGACCATACACTCGACCATCTGGCTTAGGTTGAGATTTTGAAGTCGCTACTGCTGGATGGTTAAAGTACTCATAAGACACTTGTTGGTCCGTTAAAGTGGTTTTTCCATATACAACACCGTTTATATCTTTAGAAGGTGCACTTGGTGAAGGAACATGGTCAAAGAAACCGTCATTTTCATCGAAGTTCACCAATAAAACGGTTTGGCTCCACACTTGAGGGTTTTCAGTTAATGCATTTAATACTTCCTGAATATACCAAGCGCCTTGTACAGGACTAGATGGCCCTGGATGTTCACTGTAAGTTGCCGGAGCAACTAACCAACTCACTTGCGGTAATTTACCCTGCGCAATATCAGCTTTAAAAGTTCCTAAAAAACCACCGTCCGGCATGGTATTGGCAATACCTTTGTAAAGTGGTTGAGTCGCATCAATCTTTTCATCATATGCTGGACACGTTAGTGTGTCGTTACTGACAGGTTGACCAGATTGCTCATTTGCACGGCGATATTGCTTGAAACCAGCTAAAGGGTTATCGGTAAAGTTATCTGGCATATTTTGATAAACTTTCCATGTCACGCCAGCCTGCAGTAAACGCTCAGGATACGTCGTCCATTCATAACCTTCTGTTGATGGTCCAATTCCATCAAATTCATTTACCACACTCGCAACACCTGCACCTGTAGGGCCATTGGTTCCCGTCCAGATAAATTTACGGTTCGGGTTAGTTCCTGCATGCATGGCACAGTGGTAGGCATCACAAATCGTAAAAGCATTCGCTAAGGCAAATTGATATTCAACTTCTTGCTTTTTGTAATAGCCCATCGACTGCGGTTTTTTATATGCCACCCAATCACTCATACGACCGTTGTCCCAAGCTGCTTGTCCATCAGACCAAGAGTGAGGTGTACCTGAAACACGCTGAGCATTTCCTAAACGGCTGTCGAGATGGTATGGCAATACTTTCTTTTTATTCGCATCATATTGTTCCCAAACCTTTCGGCCTTCTGTCATAGGAATGGTAAAACGGTCACCGAAACCACGTACACCTTTGAGTGTTCCAAAATAATTATCAAATGAACGGTTTTCCTGAGTCAAAATCACAATGTGTTTAACATCTTGAATAGTTCCACTTTCAACTTTGGCGTCAATTGCTAACGCTTTTTGAATACTCAGCGGGAAACTCGCCAGAGCAGCGGTCCCAAACATTGTTTTTGTAGAATTTAAAAGAAATTCGCGACGATTCATTAGTTCTATCCTGAGTTTTATTATGGTGCACAGTGCATTTTGCAATTACTGGTAGGCGGTGTTGTTGGCGATGAATTATCTGAGTCATTATCATCGTTACAAGCACTGAGCATGAGTGCTAAAGATGTAATTAATAAAAGTGAAAGTTTTCGCATTAGTTCTTTCCAAACGTTTTAAATGCGAACTACTAATAAAGCGTAAAAGTGACAGACAAGTGATGTTTTTATGTCGATTTGATGAAGGCATAAAAAAACGCATCCGAAGATGCGTTTTTTAGAAAGATTAAAATTACCAACCTAAAGCTTCTTGTTGCTTTTTAATAAGCTCGGCAATTCCTTTTTCGGCCATTTCTAACATGGCATTGCTTTGAGCACGGGTAAAAGGTTTGTCTTCGGCAGTACCTTGAATTTCAATAAACTCACCTGCTTGTGTCATCACGACATTTAAGTCAGTTTGACAGTTCGAGTCTTCTTCATAACAAAGATCAAGTAATACTTCATCTTGATACATGCCTACAGAAATTGCAGCAACTAAGCCTTTAAGCGGATCTTGCTTAATTTTTTTCTGTGCAAGTAAAACATTCATCGCATCAACCAATGCTACAGCAGCACCAGTGATTGAAGCAGTACGTGTACCACCATCAGCCTGAATGACATCGCAGTCGATCGTAATCGTGTTTTCACCAAGCTTTTTCAAATCAACCATCGCACGTAGGCTACGGCCAATCAGACGTTGGATCTCTTGAGTACGACCAGTTTGTTTGCCACGAGCAGCTTCACGATCACAACGTGAGTGTGTTGAGCGCGGTAACATGCCATATTCTGCTGTTACCCAGCCTTGACCTTGGCCTTTTAGAAAGCGTGGCACTGAGTTATCAATGCTTGCAGTACAAAGGACTTTGGTGTGACCAAATTCGACCAGCACAGAACCTTCAGCATAACGGGTGTAGTTTCGTGTAATTTTCACTTCACGTAATTGGTCTAATGCACGTTGGTCAATACGCATAATCCTTCCTAAATTCTCTTAAATACAAACTTGGGCATAGTATAGCAAAGGATTTTGACAGGTTGAGTTTATTCCCTACTTTCAAATGTAAGTCTGCACTTTTCATGACTTAAAAATAAAAATAGCCCCTTTTTAGGAGCTATTTATTGGTCTATCTATTAGGCAAATTTGAATTTTGCTTTTAATTTTTCTAATGTCTGCATCACTTTTGCAGTGGTGTGGTTTGGTAATGAGCATTTTGCTAAACGCACCCATACACTCCAGAACTGACGCATGAAATTAGCTTCATTGTAGTTAATGCCGTATTCTGCACAGAGTGCCTTAATTTTCGGTGCTACTTCTTTATAGCGGTTGGCAGGCATATCTGGAAATAAATGGTGTTCGATTTGATGGCTTAAATTACCACTCATAAAATGAAGCCATTCTGTACCACTAAAATTACTTGAACCACGAATCTGACGTAAATACCACTCTGCCTTAGTTTCAGTATCGGTATTATCCGGCTCAAACGTTTCTGCATCTTCAGTAAAATGACCATTAAAAATCACAGCAGATGACCACAAGTTACGAATAATATTAGCAACTACATTGCCTGCAAAAACCGGTAAAAACATAGGACCAGAGATCACAGGAAAAAACACATAATCCTTTAAAACTTGGCGTGTTGCTTTTTTACGGACCTTAGCCGCATCTTCCCACACCTGTTTCCAGCTTTTGGTTTTATAAACTAATGCATCTTCAAGATGTAGATTTTGTACACCTACATACCATTCAAAGAAAAACATTAACTGTAGAGCCAGAGGAATATTAAATAGGTGACGAGGTTCCCACTTCTGTTGATCACTTACTCGCAAAATACCATATCCGACATCATGGTCTTTACCGACAATATTGGTATAGGTGTGGTGTACATAGTTGTGTGTTTCACGCCAGTCATCACCAGAGGCAATGGTATCCCAATCATAGGTATTACCATTCAGACTTGGTTCATTTAACCAGTCAAACTGACCGTGCATAACGTTATGACCAAGTTCCATGTTTTCTATAATTTTAGAAATACCCAGTAAACCTGTACCCAATAACCAGACAGGAGGAATCCAGCCACCAAACATCAACATGCCACGTGATGCGATTTCGGTATAGCGAACGAAGTTACGGACTTTATAGATATATTTTGCATCTTGCTCACCAAGGCTTTGCATAACATCTTGACGAATCTGTTCAACACGGCGGCCAAATTCTTCAATTTGCTCAGGTGTTAAATGAGCAGATTTAGAAACGGTAGAAAATTCTAATGCCATATTCATAGGGTTAATCCTCTTTAATTCTTTTTATAGATCAATCGTGACGGGGCTTAATGCCTGACTCACGCATAGTTTAATTGGACGGTTTGGTTGGTCTTCAATTTCACCTGTTAACAGGTTTTGAGTGACTCCGCTCACTTTGGTACAACTGCATTTATTACAAACACCCATACGGCAGCCATGTTGCGGGCGTAGTCCCGCCTGCTCTGCACTGCTCAGTAAATTTGTTTCAGCTAAAAATTCGTGTTGAGCACAGCGGAAAATAACAGGCTGTGCTGCATGTGTACCAGTCACTTGAAGTGGTTGGAAATATTCTTGGTGAAGTTGAGACTGAGCACCTTTTTGCGTATAAATTTCATTCGCCTGCTGCATCATGCCGTGGTGCCCACATATATAGGTCGCAGTCTGCGCAAAATCTGGAACCAGCTTTTGCAGTAAGCTTTCAGTTAAATGCTGCTTTTGCTCGGTGGTATTAAAAAAATGATATTGAAGCTGTGGGTGCTGTTCTGCCAAAGCTTTTAATTCGGCATGAAAAATTTCTGCACGATTAAAATAAATGACATGGATTTGTTCAAGCTGCTGTTTCAAAGCTTGCTGCAAGAGTGAATAAAGTGCAGTAATACCGCTTCCTGAGGCAATTAAAATTGCAGGCTGCTGACCTTGATGCAAAGTAAAATCACCTTGTGGCTGTGAAATCTCAACACACTCGCCTACATGTAATAGTTGAGCTGCACGAGACACTAAGCCTTGTACTTTAATACCTAAAGCGATTTCACCTTGAGTGGTTACTTCAATAATCGAATAGCTACGTTGTTGGTAAACGCCATCGATAAGCAACGTCAATAGAATGCTATGTCCCGCACAAACCTGTTCGAAATTAAAATTACGATTTGGTTTAAGTTTGATCAGCACCATATCGGTATGAAGCGGCTGAACAGCGGTAACTTCTGCAAGTACCCTTTTCCAAGCCCAAGTTGCGTTAATTTTCTGCAAAACAAAATCAACGAAATCTTCTCGAACCCAATGTGGTTGATAGTTAAGTGTTGCGTTCATACGTTCCTCTTTTGTTTCTGGCTATTTATTTGAGTGAACACATGTTCGTATAGTGAACATATGTACACTATATTTATAAGTGTTCACTCAGTCAACACTTGTTCACTATTTTTTTTATGAAAGTTTGCTCTTTTTTGTTAGACTTTGGCTCACGGTTTAAATAGGTTTTTTTAATGTCGATACGGGATGAACGAAAACAGCAAAGTCGTCAGGCACTTCTCGATGCAGCCTTGCATCTGAGCACGTCTGGGCGTTCGTTCAGTAGTATCAGTTTGCGTGAAGTTGCACGTGAAGTGGGTTTAGTGCCAACAGCGTTCTATCGTCATTTTCAAGACATGGATGAACTCGGGAAAGAGTTAGTTGACCAAGTTGCCCTACATTTAAAAAGCGTTTTACATCAACTTGGCCAGAGTTATTTACAGCACAAGTCTGCAAAAACCCAAACCAGTATTGAACTATTTGTGCAGGCAGTGAACCATAGCCCTAAACAGTGGCAATTTATGATTGCTGAACGTTGGGGTGGTTCAGAAACGGTCCGTGCAGCAATTGCTAGAGAAATTGAATTTTTGATTGAAGATCTCACAACAGATCTGACTAAACTCGAAAATTTTAAACATATTCAAAATCCTCAAGACTTAAATGTCTTATCTACCATTTTGACCAATATGTCATTTACATGGGCAATGACGTGGCTCAACCTCGCCAAACAATATCAAGGTGAGCAACTTAAACAGCAACAAACTGCATTTATCGAAAATGCGTCTACACAAGTTCGCTTACTGTTTAGAGGCATTGCTAACTGGGAACGGTAAAACTGGCAAATGACAAAAAACAGGTTATGTGTTAATACGTAAAGAGTGAAAGAAAAAGGCGAAAATTTCGAGAAAAGTCTTTTTCTTTTTACAGGAAGTAAACTATTCGTTAGGCCAAACTGGTGTGGGAATACCTATGAATCTTGATCGTCATACACAGTTTTTGATGCGCAAAGAAAAAATTCTAAGCGTTGCAGAAAAATTGTTACTAGAAAACAATCAGGAAATTACTCTAGATGAATTAGTGGCCGAGCTAGATATTGCAAAAGGTACGCTTTATAAGCACTTTAGAAGTAAAAATGAACTTCTGCTTGAATTGATTATTCAAAATGAAAAACAAATTTTAGAAATTTCTCAAAAATATAATACTGATTTTAAAGAGTATGCACCACGGTACATGCTCCACCATTTGCTCACACCGGGAAAAACGATTTTATTGCATCAACTTGAAGAAAATCTGACGATGACAGAGTCTAAGTTGAAGCATCTTTTTGAAGAGCTTTATGAAGTTCGTCAACAACGTATTCTAGCGATTAAAGATATTACAGAAAGTTATTTAAAATCATTAAATTATGACATGTCGATTCGTGACTATTTATCTTATATCTGGTCACTCACTTACGGTGCATCGTTGCTTTTAAACTCAACTTATTATCAGCGTTCGATTGGTTCTCGCCAAAAATTAATTAATTTATATATTAATCAAGCATTATCACTACCTACCCAAACTACCAATTTTGATGCGCTAAATTTTCAGATTGAAGACGAGAATTCTCAAAATTAATTGAATTATTTCGTGATTATTAACGATAAATTAAATATAAAAATGGGCTTCACATGAAGCCCATTTTTTTGAAGTAAAGCCTAAACAACTTATTTTGCTTTACGTTCTTTCTCAATTAAATAATTAAGAACTTGAGTGACCTTACCATCTTCACCCTGCACAACATATTTACCATTCACGACAACTGCAGGTACGCCTGTTAATTGGTATTGTTGAGCAAGTTTATTTGACTCGGCAACTTTCGCAGTTACTGCAAACGAGTTGTAAGTACTATTAAATTTCTGCTCAGGTACGCCATAACGGGTAAAGAATTTCGCAGCAGAAGCCTGATCAAAAATTTGTTGACCGTTCACTTGAATCGCATGGAACAGTGGTAAATGCGTGCGTTTACGTACACCTAATGCCTCAGATGTATAATACGTACGCGCCCCTTGTTCCCACATTTTATTCATTGCAGCAGGTGTACGAACAAAACGTACATCTTTAGGAATCTGCTTTAACCACGTTTGCATATGCGGTTCAAGTTTGAAACAGTGTGGACATCCATACCAAAAGAACTCTCGAACTTCGATTTTCCCCGGAACTTCCACTTTGCCTGGATTGGCAATCACGGTGTAGTCTTTACCAGCAACAAAATCTGCTGCCATTGCACTACCCGATACGGCCATAATTGCTGCACTCAAACCACCCAAAACCAATTTTTTCATTGTTACAGCTTTTCCTCTAAGTTGTTATGCATTAGCTTATGCCCTAAATATAAAACAAATATGCTAAATTCGTTTTGCTTCTGTGAAGTTTTTTATTGGGTTTATCGCTTTTTTCCCAATAATCGCTACACTAACGGCGAACTACATCAAAAAGATAACCCAAGTTTAGAGGTGACACCATGTCGCAATTGAATGTTGATTTACAAGAAATCGCAAAATTTGAAGCACTTGCTGCCAAATGGTGGGATCAACATTCTGAATTTCGCCCACTTCATCAAATCAATCCTTTACGCTTAAACTGGATTGATGAACGTGCAGGTGGCCTTGCCGGTAAAAAAGTACTTGATGTCGGCTGTGGCGGCGGGATTTTGGCTGAAAGCATGGCACGTCGTGGAGCAGATGTACTGGGCATTGATATGGGTGAAGCGCCTTTAGCTGTAGGCCGTTTGCATGCTCAACAAGAAAATGTTCAAAATATTGAATATCGTCAAATTCCAGTTGAAGAGTTGGCGCAAGAACAAGCAGGCCAATATGATGTGGTCACTTGCATGGAAATGATGGAACACGTTCCAGACCCGGCATCCATTGTAAAAGCATGTCAGACTTTGGTTAAACCCGGTGGCCATGTGTTCTTCTCGACCATCAACCGTAACCCGAAATCTTATTTATTCGCCATTATTGGTGCTGAATATGTGCTGCGCATGCTGCCAAAAGGTACGCATGATTATCACAAGTTTATTCGCCCATCTGAAATGGCACATGATATTCGTAATGCAGGCTTAACGTTAAAAGAAATGACGGGCTTACACTACAACCCAATTACGAAGCGTTATTGGTTAGCGCCAAATGTTGATGTTAACTATATGGTTCATACAGTAAAGACAGGTGCATGATGAAGGCTGTTTTATTTGATTTAGACGGCACGCTCATCGATACGGCTGCCGACTTTATTCGTATTATTCAACAAATGTGCCGTGATGCAAGACGCCCTGTTGTAGAAGCCGATCTTATTCGTACACAAGTGTCTGAAGGTGCCCGTGCGATGGTCAAATTGGTCTACCCAGAGCTGGATGTGACCAATCCAATTTTCTTGGCACATCGACAAAATTTTTTAGATTTGTATGGCAATAATATTGTTGTCGATACTGACCTGTTTGAAGGGATGTATCCACTTTTAGAAGAGTTAGAAGCTCAGCAAATTCCGTGGGGTATTGTCACCAATAAACCACGTGGTTTAAGTGAATCTCTTCTAGAAAAGTTAAACCTGACAGAACGCTGTGCGGTTTTGGTATGTCCTGAAGATGTTTCTAAAACCAAGCCAGACCCGGAACCAATGTATTTGGCTGCAAAGCAGTTAAATATCCCGGCAAATGAAATCATCTATGTGGGGGATCACCCACGTGATATCGATGCAGGCCGCAATGCTGATATGTATACCATCTTGGCAGCTTATGGCTATTTACCTATCGAACATCGGGATGATTTAAACGCTTGGCAAGCCGATTCGATTGTAAATACGGTGACAGAATTACACGAGTTGTTACGTCAAAAGCTTCCTGCTCTACAGGAAAATCAGCGTATGATAAGTTAACACAAGAGTTTTATAAGCTTTTTTAACGGTTACTTATATCAATATAAAAAGAAGGAGGTTTACCAATGAAATATTCAGAATATCAACCTCGTCCGGATCTACTCAAAGATCGAATTATTTTAATCACTGGTGCTGGTGATGGAATTGGGCGAGCTGCGGCCCTCAGTTATGCTTTACATGGTGCAACTGTCGTCTTGCATGGTAGAACCTTAAATAAACTTGAAGTAATTTATGATGAAATTGAAGGTTTAGGCGCACCTCAACCTGCTATTTTACCCCTCCAGCTTTCGAGTGCTTCCGATCGCGATTATGACTTTTTAGTAAGTACACTAGAAAAACAATTTGGTCGTCTGGATGGCATTTTGCATAATGCGGGTATTTTGGGTGAGCGGGTAGAACTTGCACATTATCCAGCAGAAGTATGGGATGATGTGATGGCAGTCAATTTACGTGCACCATTTGCTTTAACCCAAGCTTTATTACCGCTATTACAAAAGTCAGAAAACGCTTCTGTCGTATTTACCAGCTCAGGTGTAGGCCGTGAGGCACGCGCGCTCTGGGGTGCGTATTCTGTCTCGAAAGTCGCGATTGAAGCGGTGAGCAAGATTTTTGCGGCTGAGCATACTTATCCAAATATTCGCTTTAATTGTATTAACCCAGGAGCTACACGTACTGCCATGCGTGCTAAAGCTTATCCTGAAGAAGATCCGAAAACATTACCAACACCGGAGTCCATCATGCCGGCTTATCTTTATTTAATGGGTGAAGATAGCTTAACGCTCAATGGACAAAGTATTGATGCACAGGATTAAATAATTACAGATGAAAAGCTAAAATAATTTATAGCCGATCATCACATCTGGCTTGGCTATACCTGAAAAGATATATACAAGCCTTTTTTATTATTGAGAAAAACGCTGGATTTATCCGTAATTTTAATTGAAGCATTAAATGATCTTCACAGTTTCTCTGCATTTTGCGCGTACAGTATTCAACATGAGAGACATCAGATGTAAACGAGGATGCATCATGAAAAAGTTGTTCACCATCTTAGCCCTTTGCATCACTGTACTGACCACCAGTATGGCAAGCTTTGCTGATCCTCCTTTTGACCGAGGACATGGCCCGAAAGGTCCTAAAGGCGGACCTCGTGGTGAATGGAATGATCGTGGGCATAAATTTGACCGTGACGATAATGGTGATCGTGTTCGCGATGAACGCCGTATGCGTGAGGAACGTGGCTTTGAGCGTCTGAAACAACATCGTTGGCAGCCAGGTTATGTGATGCCACAGCACTATCGTGGTAATGGTTATAAAGTCGACTATAAAGACAATAACTTACCTAAACCCGATCGTAACCAGCAGTGGTACAAAATTAACAATGACTATATTTTAGTCGACACGGACTCTAACAGTATTGTGAGTATTCGCGGTTTCTAAGATAGATAGCTCCTCACTATCGCTTAGTAGGAAAGGATGAAGCTGATCGGCTTTATCCTTTTTTTATTTTTATATCAATATGATATAAAAATTTAAATCTTCTAAATTTCTTCTTATTTCATAGAAAATTTTCACATTTATTATTCTTCGCCTTCACGATTTATCTGTAATTTTTCACTAATCTTCAATTATCGAAATTTAATAGATCATTCGAGGTTTACGATGAAAAAGATAACAACAGCAATTATTCTTTCAATGAGTGGTTTAATCGCAACAACAGCAATGGCTGCGCCTCACGACCATTATCACCACCAAGGATATGAGACAAAAACCGTTAAAGTCATTCATAAAGATGACCATGCGAATATCTGGCGTGCAGGCCAAGTCGTACCGCAACAATACCAACATCCACGTTATGTCATTGACTACCGTTCACACCAGAAATTGTCTAAGCCAGGTCGTTATCAAAAATGGTATAAGGTGAACGGAAATTATGTACTCGTAAATGAGCAAAGCCATAAAATTATTAAAGTAATTCGTTAAGTTCATAAAACATCTAACACCCAAAGCTAATTTGGGTGTTTTTTTATCTAAAACATGCGACTTTGAGCTTTTTTGTTTAGAATCCTCTTTATATCTTTTTGCTGTTGATTCGAGATCGGTATGCCAACTAAGTCTTTAGAGAAATCACATAATAATACCCAGCATTATGTACATTGGTTCCGACATTCAGCACCCTACATCAATGCGCATCGTGATAAAACTTTTGTTTTAATGTTTGGCGGTGAAGCAGTCCGCGATCCTAATTTCGAACATATTATTCACGATATTGCCTTATTACATTCTCTTGGCATCCGTTTAATCTTAGTGCATGGCGCACGTCCACAAATTAATCACAACCTTAAAGAAAAAGGGATTGAAACCCCTTTTTATGATAACTGCCGTATTACTACACGCGAATCTTTAAGCTGTGTCATGAGTGCTGTAGGGTCTATTCGATTAGAAATCGAAGCATTGTTATCTATGGGTTTAGCTAACTCTCCAATGTATGGCGCTCGAATAGATGTCGTATCAGGTAATTTTGTAACCGCTAAACCTTATGGTATTCGTGAAGGAATGGATTTTCAGCTTACAGGCGAAGTTCGTTCAATAGATACAGACGCTATTGAACGTCATCTTGATAACAATAATATTGTTTTACTTGGCCCAACGGGCTATTCAACCACAGGTGAAGTATTTAATTTAAGAGCTGAAGAAGTGGCAACCAAAACTTCGACTTATTTAAAGGCAGATAAATTAATCTTTTTAGGTGAGCAACAAGGTTTACCTAACGAAGATGGGCAATTACTGCGTGAATTAAGCCCACACCAGCTTGATTACTATATTCAACAATACCAAACCACACACCCAACCCTAACCCTACATTTGCAAGAAGCAAAAAAAGCATCTTTATCGGGTGTACATCGTGTCCATCTAATTTCTTATTCTTATGATGGCGCGCTTATTGAAGAACTCTTTACGCGTGATGGTGTGGGTACCATGATTACCGATGCGCATTATGAAGAAGTTCGTATGGCGCATATTCAAGATGTCGGCGGATTAATGAACCTTTTACGCCCATTAGAAGAAGAAGGCATTTTGGTGTATCGCTCACGTGAGCGTTTAGAACAAGAAATTAACCAGTTCGCTGTCATTGAACGAGACGGTATGATTTTGGCTTGCGCTGCCCTTTATCCAATTCCGACTGAGTTTAATGAAACACGTTCAGCAGAAATTGCTTGTGTGGCAGTACACCCAAGTTATCGTAAATCGAACCGTGGCAGCCAAATTCTGCAATTTCTAGAAGAAAAGGCCAAACAACAAGGCATTCGTCAATTGTTCGTTTTAACCACCCGTACCGCGCACTGGTTCTTAGAGCACGGTTTCCATCAGGTGAGTGTGGATGACTTACCAAATGCCCGTCAGGCACTTTATAACTATCAAAGAAATTCTTTAGTCTTTAAAAAATTGCTTCCCTAGACTATGCATTTTTTAAGATATTCTTATTTCAGATAAGCTTAGTCTAAAAAGTACAACCATAAAGGTAATTAATGTATGGTTGTACTTTTTTTAAATCTTTAAATTTTGCTATTTTAATAATTTTTATTTTATTTACATATACTTAAATATCTTTTTATAAATATTATTCTGTTCAATAAATCATTTTTTTGCATAAGTTTATCGCCGAAAGTTTTTAGCTTTTTTTTGCATAAATAAAGACTGAATATTTATTTTTTACGAAATAAAAATCCCTTTAGGGTATCTGCTCATCCAATTATTTTTCTTTTTCTCTTTCGGGGAGCACGAAACCACATGGCACTTTTTAATTCCACTTCATGGGCAAAATATTCAGTCATTGCTGCCAGCCTTGCGGGAGTGATGATGCTAGGTGGTTGTGCCAAAAAAGAGGAGCACACCACGACAACTTTAAATATCGGCTATCAGAAATATGGCATCCTTCCTATTCTAAAAGCACGTGGTGACTTGGAAAAAGCACTCAAAGATCAAGGCGTACAAGTGAAATGGGTCGAGTTTCCTGCGGGACCTCAATTACTTGAAGGCCTAAATGTAGGAAGTGTTTCGTTAGGCGAAGCAGGTGAAGCACCACCTATTTTTGCTCAAGCAGCCAATCCAAATTTAGTCTATGTCGCAAATCAACCTGCTGCACCAAAAGCAGAAGCGTTATTAGTACAAAAAGATTCTCCAATCCAGTCTATTAAAGACTTAAAAGGAAAACGTGTCGCACTGAATAAAGGTTCGAATGTTCACTACCTTTTATTAAAAGTCTTAGAAGCAAATCACTTGAGCTTAAGTGATATTCAACCTGTTTATTTACCACCATCAGATGCGCGTGCAGCCTTTGAAAAAGGAGCTGTCGACGCATGGGTGATTTGGGATCCGTTCTTTGCAGCAGCTGAACATCAAATTCAGGCCCGCGTTCTGGCAACAGGTGAAAACTTGGTAAGCAATCATCAGTTCTACTTAGCTGATCGTAAATTTGCAGAAAATAATCCAAAAGTTCTGAACACGGTTGTACAAACGCTAAACCAGACAACTGAATGGGTCAGCACACACCAAGATGAGGCTGCCAAGTTACTCGAAAAACCTACGGCACTTGAGTTTGATGTACTCAAAACATCCATTTCACGTATGGGTTTTGGAGTTCAGCCAATATCTGACAAGGTAGCTCAAGAACAACAATATGTAGCTGATGCCTTCTACGCGCAAAAGCTCATTCCCAACAAGCTCACCATTCAAGAAGCCATTTTAAAACTGAAATAAACCCAGCTTGGGCACAGCTTAAATAACGATATAAATGCTGTGCCTTGTGTTAAGGGAACAAGGATATCAATATGCAACATCAGTCATTATTTAATAAGAGTCAGTGGACTCAGTTAGTTAAGCGCTTTAGCGCGGTCGCTGTATTAGGTTTAACAATCGCAGCACCTGCTTGGGCAATTGACCCAACAGTGAAAGAACTTCGTATTGGTTTTCAAAAAAGTTCGATTAACTTCGCGATTGCCAAACAGCAGAAACTATTTGAACAAGAATTTCCAAATGCCAAAATCACTTGGAATGAGTTCCCCGCTGGCCCTCAAATTTTAGAAGCCTTAGCTGTTGGCTCACTCGATGTTGGCGTTACTGGAGACACGCCCCCGGTCTACGCTCAAGCCGCTGGCAAGCCTTTATATTACATTGCTTATGAAGCAGCCAAACCATTGGCCTCAGCAATTTTAGTTCCCAAAAACTCACAACTAAAACAGCTTAAGGACCTAAAAGGTAAACGTATTGCGCTACAGAAAGGTTCTAGCTCACATTACCTACTTGTACAGGCCGTACGTAAAGCAGGCTTAAAATGGAGCGACATTACCCCAATTTGGCTCACACCTGCCGATGCTCGCGCTGCATTCCAAAAGGGTGCTGTTGATGCATGGGCAATATGGGATCCGTACTACGCTTCAGCACAACTAGAAGACCAAGCTCGTGTTCTTGCATCTGGTAAAGGCCTAAGCCCGAACTATACCTTTTACTTAGCCGCTCCAAATTTTGTTAAGCAATATCCAAAAGCTGTTCCAGGACTCATCAAACAGATCAATCAAGCTGACAAATGGGTTCAAAGCCATCAAGCAGAAACTGCAAGTGCGATTGGCCAAAGTACAGGCCTAAAACCTGCGACCAGTGACTTATTTATTAAACGCCGTCCACGTCCATCATCGGCAGCTCCACTTAACAGCAAAGTCATTGCTGAACAACAGCAGCTTGCAGACATCTTTACTCAACAAGGCATCATCCCTAAACCAATCAGCATTAAACAAGCTGTTTGGGGTGCCAAGTAATTTCAATAGATATATAGGTAATGCACATGAAAATTTTCTGGTTTATTCCTACCCACGGTGATAGTCGCTATTTAGGTACAAGTAAAGGCGCTCGTCAGGTTGACCATGCCTATATGAAGCAAATTGCTGTGGCAGTAGATAACTTGGGTTACGAAGGTGTACTTATTCCAACGGGCCGTTCATGTGAAGACCCATGGATTACGGCGGCAAGCCTAATTGATGCAACTCAACACCTTAAGTTTTTAGTTGCATTACGTCCAGGGGTAACAACACCAGCGTTGGCAGCTCGTATGGCTGCAACATTTGACCGCTTGTCGAATGGTCGTGTTCTACTCAACTTAGTGACTGGTGGTGATGAAGCAGAACTACGTGGGGATGGTTTATATGAAGATCACTCAACGCGTTATCAAACAGCCAATGAATACGTAAAAATCTGGCGTGAAATTTTGACGCGTTCACATACGGGTGAAGCTTTTACATTCCACGGTGAACGCTTACAAGTAGATGATGCAAAGCTACTTTATCCACCTGTTCAAAAGCCTTATCCACCTCTTTGGTTCGGTGGTTCTTCAGATGTTGCTGTTGAACTCGCGGCTGAGCAAGTCGATACCTACCTGACTTGGGGTGAACCACCAGCAGCCGTGAAAGAAAAGATCGAACATGTTCGTGCTAAAGCGGAGGCTAAGGGCCGTAAATTAACTTATGGCATTCGTTTGCATGTCATTGTTCGTGAAACCAATGAACAAGCATGGGCAGCAGCTAACGAGCTTATCCAATATCTGGATGATGCAACTATTGCTGCAGCACAGAAAAAATTTGCACAAATGGACTCAGTGGGTCAGCAACGTATGGCTGCTCTACACGGCGGTAATCGAGACAAACTTGAAGTATCCCCAAATCTTTGGGCAGGTATCGGTCTAGTCCGCGGTGGTGCAGGTACAGCACTTGTCGGCGATCCTGAAACCGTTGCTGCACGTATTCAAGAATATGCGGATTTAGGTATCGATACCTTTATTTTCTCAGGCTATCCACACCTTGAAGAGTCAATCCGTTTTGCAGAGTTAGTATTCCCATTATTACCAATCGAGACCCGAGCTAAACTTGCTCAGCCAAACTTAACTGGTCCATTCGGTGAAATCATTGCCAACAACTATGTTCCAGACGAGAAGAAACAAAATAGTTCCGTCAAGGAGCCTGCATGAGCAAAGATATAAATATTGTTTCACGTGGAACGAAGCAAGTCGGGCAGCGTCTGCTGCCTTGGATTTTCCCGATTGTTCTATTGGTTGTTTGGCAAATTGCATCGAGTTCAGGCCTTTTAGAAAATCGTATTCTGCCGGCTCCTACGGCTGTCGTTTCTGCTTTTTGGCATCTACTCATTAGCGGCGAGCTTTGGCAACACGTTAAAGTCAGTGCAGGACGAGCCTTACTCGGACTATTTATTGGTGGTGGTTTAGGTTTGCTATTGGGTCTGCTCAATGGGTCTTCACGTTTCGCCTCTACCCTGCTCGATACAACCTTGCAAATGATTCGTAACATCCCAGCATTAGCACTTATTCCACTGGTTATCTTGTGGTTCGGTATTGATGAAACAGCCAAATTATTTTTGGTGGCGGTCGGAGTCTTCTTCCCTATTTATATCAACACCTATCACGGTATCCGTTCAGTCGATCCACAATTAATTGAGATGGGTAAAAGCTATGGTCTTTCACGTTGGCAGCTTTACAAAGAAATTATTCTACCGGGTGCGATGCCCTCGATTTTAGTTGGTTTACGTTTTGCTTTAGGTCTGGTTTGGGTGCTGCTCATTGTAGCTGAGACTATTTCAGCACAAGCAGGTATTGGCTATATGACTATGAATGCACGAGAATTTTTGCAAACAGATGTAGTTCTGGTCGGTATTCTTCTTTATGCCCTATTAGGCAAATTAGCCGATGTTCTAGCGCAACTTTTAGAACGTTATTTACTACGCTGGCATGCCGGTTATCAAAAATAAAGGAGCTTAGAATATGACAAATCTGAATTTAAATATTAATCAGAATGACGTAGAGCTCATTCCAGAAAACCATCCAGAGTTACAAGAACCTGTGGTAGGCGCAGAGATTCTGATTGAACAGCTTTATAAGTTTTATGGTGAAGTTAAAGTTCTTGAAGATCTTAACCTTCATATTCAACCGGGCGAATTTTTAGCTATTGTTGGTCGTAGTGGCTGCGGTAAAAGTACTTTATTGCGCTTAATTGCCCAACTTGAAAAAGCCAGTTTTGGAGAAATCAAATTTAAATCTGCCCGACATTTGCGTGAAGGTATTACTAACGATGACATACGGGTTATGTTTCAAGACCCACGGTTACTGCCTTGGAGAAATATTCTTCAGAACGTTCAACTTGGGCTACCAAAATCGCAACATGCTTTGGCAGAAGAATTATTAGAGAAAGTAGGTTTAAAAGAAAAAGCGGGACAATGGCCTTCACAGCTCTCAGGTGGTCAACGACAACGTACAGCCCTAGCCCGTGCGTTATCTCATACTCCCCGTATTTTATTGTTAGATGAACCTTTGGGTGCATTAGACGCGTTAACTCGTCTTGAGATGCAAAGCTTGATTGAACGTTTATGGAAAGAGCAAGGTTTTACTGCCATTTTAGTCACACACGATGTAAGTGAAGCTGTGCAACTGGCTGACCGCATTATATTGTTAGATAAAGGTCAGATTGCTCAAAGTTTTCAAGTTAATTTGCCGCGTCCACGGAAAAAGAGCATTACTTTTGCTCAGCTTGAACAACAAGTACTCGATGCCGTTTTAGCCACTTAAGGTTGAGATGAGTAATGAGAACCATTCAACCGAAAAATGCCCAATTAACGAGCAATAAAACTGATGATTTATTGCTCTTTTTTAGGGCAAAGATTAAAAAATATTTTTAAGAATAACAATAAACTAGTGAATCTCTCTATTTTTTGCACAATAGTATATCTATTGCTCAAATAACTATCCGTTTTTTCACTAAAAAAGTGAGACACCTGTGCACAAATCAAACGATTTACCTTACAATGGGAATACTATCTTTTTAATTTATGCAGCAAATGGAACAAAAGAAGAGTACCCAAAAGCGCAATCAGCTTCTTGCTGCCGCCCTTGATGTGTTTTCACTATATGGGTTCAGTGGCGCAAGTCTGGATGAAATTGCCCAACTCGCTGACATGCATAAGTCGAATATTTTCTATTACTATGAAAATAAAGAGTCTTTATATGTGGAAGTGCTGACCACAGTTTTACAAAAATGGCTAGCTCCCTTACAAACCTTAGAAGCTGAGTTAGAACCAGCCGAAGCCTTGTCTCATTATTTAATTCAAAAAATCGAACTTTCTCGTAGCCAACCAAAAGCTTCGCGACTATTTGCTTTAGAAATTATTCAAGGGGCACCGCATATTTTGCCTATACTGAAAGGGCCCTTGAAAAAGCTATTTAAGCGCAAAGCTAAGGTCATTCAAACTTGGCAAGAACAAGGAAAAATTTCACCGGATATCGACCCGGAACTTTTAATTCTCAATATTTGGGGTCTTACGCAAAACTATGCCGATTTTGCAACTCAAATGGAAATGGTAACCGGGAAAACGCTTCGTAACCGCAGTATGTTCCAGCGTTCGATTGAGCATACGGTACATATGATGCTCTACGGCGTATTACCTCGCTAAAATAAAAAAGATCGGCAAATTTGCCGATCTTTTTTTAGAAATGATTTTGATAAAGTGCTAAAAGCTTTTGTGCACCCAATAATAAGTTTTCTTCCCAATCCAAATGAGCCGTATCATCTGCTCCATCAGTAATATATTTCACCGAAATTAAACGTACACCTAACTTGTGGCAAACTTTTGCTAACGCATAGCCTTCCATATCGACCACATCACAAGCGACCTTCGGCTGACCCGTTTCAAATGAGTCCCCTGTCCCACAAATTCCTTTTGGTAAATCCGCAAAATGCGTTTGGAGATGAATTTCAGCCGCCAAGTGGTCATCTAACGGCGTTACCCCAATTTCAAATCCTAAAGGTGAAACGTCCATATCACGTTGTACAAAAGTTTTTATTTCTACTAAATCGTGCCGATTAAAAGATGAACTTCCTGCTGTACCTAAGTTAATTAAAGTTTTACAGCCTGTTTTTTGAATAACTTCAAACGCTTTAAAAGCAGCGTTGATCTTACCAATCCCACTGTAATGGACTTCGATACCTGCTTGCTCGAATAAACCTTTAGATTCGTTGGGAAGTGCCATAATTAAAGCGGTATCTGTGTTCATTCAAAAAGCTCAAATCAGAATTAACAAAATTAGAAAGTAAGTATAAATCAGGTGCAAAAGCTTTTTGCACCTTTTCACCTTTACTGCATTCTTTGTTGTAAAGCCACCAAACATGGAGAGAAGAATAGCTTGCCACTGTATGCTCCGGCTAAGGTTTTCTTCATTACCACGCTCCACATCACTAATAATAAAATACTGAATGCCACAGCGACGTATTGTAAAAATACAACTTCAATCTGATGACCTAAATTAAATAAAGCCAAAATAAACACACCAAATGGGAAGGTTAAACCCCACCAACCCAAGTTAAACGGAATACCTGTCTTTGCATGACGAAGTGTTGTTAAAATCGCAAGACCAAGCCACCATAACCCAAAGCCTAAAAGTACCAGACTACCCACAACGCCCAAGGCTTGAAATACATAGGCAAACTCAGGAAAGCCAACATTTACAAATACTCTTTGTGCCTGCTCACCTAGCAATAATAGACCTAAAGCACCTGTCCCAATCGGGCCTAAAGAAAGCCAGCTAGAAATCGCGACTTCTTTTTCTGGTAACTGATGCAAAGCCATACGTAGCATTAAAATCGTTAAAATGGCAAATGCAGGTAAAACAGAGATTCCCCAAAGTACGTAACCTGCTAACAATAAATGAAAGCCATGCACATCTGCTGGTAAATGTGCAACCAACATGCCCGCAGAACTTGCTGCGACTTCACAAGCAACTACAGGTAAAAGCCAAATTGCAGTCATGGTATGTAGCTGATGATTCTGACGGCTAAACATGCAAAATGGGATGATCCACGCAATTGCTAGTGCTAAAAAAACGTCGATGTACCACAAAGCTTGGGCGATATGAACTGCCACTTCGCCGTAAAGTCCGATTCCGAAGCTTAAAAAGCCATTTAGTATGGTTGCAAGCCCCATCGGTATAGCACCTAAAAACAAGCTCATATTTGGATGATTAAATATTTGCTTCGCTTCATGCGGGAAGAGTAACCACCGCAATAAATAGAGAACTGAAAAAACACTAAATAGAACAATATTAAATTGCCATAACAGCGTAGCCAGCATAAATAAAAATGATTTGGCAAATGGAAGCTGAATTAAAATCATACTGACCACGCCAGTACCCATAGTTGCTGTAAACCAATTTGGGGTAAAATGCCGTATAACATCTTTACTTTGATTTAATTGGTAAAAGGGTCTTTTCATCTTAAGTCTCTAATCAAAGAGTGGATGAGGCTATAGTAGGATAAATTAATAATAAGAAAAATTGATTTATTTTTATTTAATTCATCATTTTTTTAGATATAAAAAGTATTCGTATTGAAAAATACCTGAGTAAAAACACAACAACAAGACGAATCTGTGAGATTATGGCAATATATAGCCCTTGCAAAAATAGCCATATTTTAAGTTCATGAAACTGCTTCGTCTTAATGCGTTATCGCCCAATTTCCAGTTACCACAAACAGCGGTAACTATTGGTAATTTTGATGGTGTCCATTTAGGTCACCAAGCGATGATTGCTCAACTCAAAAAAATTGCTGCAGCACAAGGCTTAAAAACATTGGTCATGATTTTTGAGCCCCAACCGCTTGAGTTCTTTAAAGGCTACGATGCCCCACCTCGTATTAATTCATTACGGGAAAAAGTTGAATATCTAGCTGAACTTGGGGTGGATTACATTGCGGTTGCCAAGTTTGACCAGCATTTCCGTAGCATGAGTGCTTCTGAGTTTGCAGATTTATTAAAAGACAAATTAAATGCTCAAGCTTTGGTTTTAGGAGATGACTTTCATTTCGGCAAAGACCGACAAGGCAATAGCGAATTCTTAAAGAATTACGGCTTTCAAGTCACAAATTTACATACGATTGAACTCGAAGGTGAACGCGTCAGTTCAACCCGTATTCGCCAAGTGCTTCAAGTGGGTAATCTCGCTTTAGCAGCTAAATTATTAGGCCGTCCGTACAGTATTACCGGTCGTGTTCAATATGGCGACCAAATTGGACGAACTTTAGATTTCCCAACGATTAATGTTCGTCTCAACCGTCATAAGCCTTGTTTAAATGGTATTTATGGCGTTGAAGTCATTTGCGAAACAACTTCGCTAACTCAAAAAGTGCTTCAGGATAATCCTGAAAAGCCAGGAATTGCCGGATATCATGAAAACAGCCTCTATGGTGCAGGTCATGTCGGTACTCGTCCAGCCATTCAGCAAGAACATCCAGAGTGGAGATTAGAAGTACATTTCCCTGATGTTTCTGCTAATCTGTATGGCTTATTTATGCGGGTGACTTTTCTTCACTATCTTCATGGTGAATTGAACTACCCTTCGCTTGAAGCACTTAAGGCAGGAATTGATAATGACGTGCAGCAATTACGACAATATCGTAACGACACGACACAATTTCCTTTTTAATTCGAATTTTGATTGTAAAACATGTCGGCTCCCAAGCTGATTAAACTGGAAGACAACTTGCATGAGCGATAAGCAAACTACTGAAAATGCAGTGGACTACAAAGCCACGCTAAACCTGCCGGATACTCAATTTGCAATGAAAGCAAATTTGGCAGTACGTGAAGTGAAATGGTTAGAAGAGTGGTATACCGACAACATTTATCAGCAGATTCGTGCATCGCGTATTGGTAAGAAAAAATATATTTTGCATGATGGCCCTCCATATGCGAACGGTACAATTCACTTGGGCCATGCGGTTAACAAAGTACTTAAGGATATCATCGTAAAAAGCCGTACTTTGGCAGGTTTCGATGCGCCATATGTACCAGGTTGGGACTGTCACGGTTTGCCAATCGAACTAAAAGTTGAAGAAAAAGTAGGTAAAGTGGGTGAAAAAGTTGATGCAGCCACTTTCCGTAAACACTGCCGTGAATATGCGCTAAAACAAATTGATTTGCAGCGTACAGACTTTAAACGTCTTGGTATTTTAGGTGACTGGGATAATCCTTACCTCACCATGAACTACAAACAAGAAGCCGATATCGTTCGTGCTCTAGGTTTAATCCAAAAAAATGGCCATATCCAGCCGGGCTTAAAGCCAGTGAACTGGTGTATGGACTGTGGCTCAGCACTTGCTGAAGCTGAAGTTGAATACGAAGATAAAAAATCAGACGCAATTGACGTTGGTTTTGGCGTTGTAGATTTAAAAGATTTAAGCGCTCGTGTAAATGTAGACGTTCAAGATCCAACGGATATCGTGATCTGGACCACTACTCCTTGGACATTACCCGCGAACCAAGCAGTTGCATTGCATGCCGAAATTGAATATCAATTGGTACAAGTGACTACTGAACGTGGTAAGCAAAACTTTATTCTTGCTAAAGACTTAGTTGCTTCTGCAATTGAGCGTTACAAGCTTGAAAACCCAATTGTTTTAGCTGACTTTACTGGTTCAGCTCTTGAGAACCTTACCCTACAACATCCTTTACTTATTGATCGTCAAGTTCCGGTTATTTTAGGTGAACACGTTATCGCAACAAGCGGTACAGGTGCTGTACACACTGCTCCTGGCCACGGTGCAGATGACTATAAAGTAGGTCTTCAATACAACCTTAAAGTTGAAAACCCAGTGGGTGGTAACGGTGTTTACTTACCAACCGCACCAATCTTTGCTGGCGAGCACATCTATAAAGCCAATCCAAAGATTATTGAGGCTTTAGGTGCTGTAGGTCGCTTATGGGCTCATCAACCGATTAAACACAGCTACCCACACTGCTGGCGTCACAAGACTCCGATTATTTTCCGTGCTACACCACAATGGTTTATCAGCATGGATCAAAAAGGTTTACGTGACGGTGCGCTTAATGCCATTGAAAACGATATCGAGTTTGTACCGAACTGGGGTAAAAACCGTATTGAATCAATGATCGAAGGCCGTCCGGACTGGTGTATCTCACGTCAACGTACTTGGGGTGTACCAATTCCTTTCTTCGTTCATAAAGATACGAACGAATTGCACCCTCGTACGCCTGAGCTCATCGAAGAAGTTGCCAAACTTATCGAGAAAGAAGGTATTGATGCATGGTTTAACCGTGATGCGAAAGACTTCATTGGTGAAGATGCTGAACAGTACAATGCTGTTCGCGATACACTTGATGTATGGTTTGACTCTGGTACAACGCATTACGCTGTACTTGAGCAACGCGACGAATTAGAAAGTCCTGCTGACTTATATTTAGAAGGTTCAGACCAACACCGTGGTTGGTTCCAATCTTCTTTATTAACGTCTATGGCAATTCACAATCGTGCGCCATATAAAGCCTTGTTAACTCATGGTTTTACAGTTGATGAGAATGGCCGTAAATTATCAAAATCTTTAGGCAACTATATTCCGCTTGAAGAAATCATCAAACAACTTGGTGCCGATGGTTTACGTTTATATGTAGCATCTAGCGACTATCGCTATGAAATTGCAGCATCGAAAGAAATCTTTAGCCGTGTAAGTGATAGCTACCGTCGTATTCGTAATACGCTACGCTTCTTACTTGCAAACTTAAATGGTTTCAAACCAAGTACGGATGCTCTGGCAGTAGATGATCTTATTGCTCTTGATCAATACATCTTGCAACGTGCTAATGAAGTACAACAGACCATTATCGCGGCCTATGAAGAAATGAACTTCCACGTCGTGTGTAGTGCGTTAACAAGCTTCTGTATTAATGACTTAGGTGGTTTCTATCTAGACATCATCAAAGACCGTCAATACACCACTAAGGCTGACTCACAAGCACGTCGTTCCGCACAAACAGCGCTTTACCATATCGTACAAGCATTTGTTCGCTGGATGAGCCCGATTCTAAGCTTCACAGCTCAAGAAGCGTGGCCACTTATTCCTGAACAAACTGAGAAGTATGTATTTACAGCTGAATGGTATGACTTACCTGTTTCATCAAAAGCAAACTTGCTTTCCGAAGCAGATTGGCAAACATTGATTAGCGTAAAATCTGCAGTAAATAAACAGATTGAAGCAGCTCGTAACGCTAAACTTGTCGGTAGTAATCTTTCAGCCAAAGTTGAACTTTGGGCAAATGAATCATTACAAACAGTTTTAAACCAACTGGCTGATGAACTCCGTTTTGTTCTTATTACTTCGCAAGTAGTAGTACATCCATTTGCTGAACAAGGTGAAGCAACTGAAATGGAAGGCTTACGTGTACAAGTATCTGCAGCTGAAGGCGAAAAATGTGCACGTTGCTGGCATGTCCTTCCGGATGTAAATACACATGCCGATCATCCTGGTTTATGTGGTCGTTGTATTGTGAACGTCACTGGTCGTGGCGAAGTGAGAAAATATGCCTAATTCTCAAGCTAAAAAAGGCTTATTCCAGTTTTATCCTCACAACCTCATTTGGCTTGGACTTTCTGTCCTTGCGATTGTGTTGGATCAATGGACAAAATGGATTGCAAGTACACATCTGAACTACGCAGATCCTGTACCTGTGCTTCCATTTTTAAACTGGACACTATTACATAACTATGGTGCAGCTTTTAGCTTTTTATCTGATGCTGGAGGATGGCAACGCTATTTCTTCACATCTTTGGCAGGCTTAGTTTCAATACTTTTTGTATTTTGGTTGCTACGTATGCCTAAAAAAATGGTGGTGCTACCTGTAGCTATCGCTTTAATTTTAGGTGGAGCACTTGGTAATCTAATTGACCGTATTACTTTAGGGTATGTGGTCGATTTTATTCATGTTTATTACCAAAATCATCACTTTCCAGCTTTTAATATTGCGGACAGTGCCATTACTCTAGGTACCATTTTGCTACTCATCGATACATTCTTCCTTGAGAAGCAAAGACCTAAAAATTCGGATGCATAATATGACCGAAATTATTCAACCTAATGAAGAAATTCGTATTACTGACGGTTCTAAAGTTGACCTACACTTTTCTGTTGCTATTGAAAATGGTGTAGAAATTGACAATACACGTAGCCGTGAAGAACCTGTTAGCTTAACTATTGGCGACGGTAACTTGTTACCAGGTTTTGAGAAAGCGCTTCTTGGCTTACGTGCAGGCGATCGACGTACAGTACATCTACCACCAGAAGATGCTTTTGGTCCGTGGAATCCTGAAAATATACAAACTTTTGATACAGTTAAATTCGAACAACGACCTATTCCTGGTCACATGATCGAGTTTGAAGATAAAGCAAAAGCAACTTTATTTGGTGTTGTGAAGTCAGTAAATGATGATATTACTGAAATTGATTTCAACCATCCTCTAGCCGGCAAAAATATTACTTTTGAAGTAGAGATATTTAAAGTGACTCCAGCTGGTCAGCAAGGCATTAAGATCATGTAAAAAAAAGCCCTCGATTGAGGGCTTTTTTATTATTTAACTTTTATTGATGACATAAGAATCCTTACAAATTCTATATTCTCACGCACCTATATAATGAATTAAGTTATAAAGATAAAAATCCTTAGGAAAAACATATGCTGGTCTATATTATCGTCGGAAGTGTTCGCGAAGGGCGCACAGCTATTAAAATTGCCAATTGGTTAGAAACAACAATACCAACATTTAATCTAAAAGATTTTCAAACTGAAGTAATTGATTTAAAAGAATGGAATCTACCCTTATTTTCAGGTTCTCACCCACCTGCTACAGGTATTTATGATCAACCTAAACAACAAGAATGGGCTGATAAAATTGCCCAAGCTGATGCATTTATCTTTATTAGCCCAGAATATAACCACGGTTATAGCCCAGCTTTAAAAAATGCACTGGACTATGTTGGTAAGGAATGGAGCGGCAAACCAGCCGCATTTATAGGTTATGGCTCAACAAATGGTTCTCGTTCTATTAGCCAAATACGCCAAGTCACTTCAAGTTTAAGTATTGTTGACCCAAATGCTGTGATCGAAATACGAGATATCTTCAAACGCAATAAAGATGAAAAGTTTGAAGCCAATGAATTTGAAGTAAAAGGACTTCAATCAATTGTTGAGAAACTACAGAAATATCATTTGTCTTAAATTGAACAAAAAGCCTCTTTTTCAAATAAAAGGGGCTTTTTAATTTTATAAACTTTTTAAATAATTCACTATGTCAGTATTACCCGCCATTTCTGCAAGCTGTAGTGCTGTATATTCGCTTTTATAAGTGACATGCGCCCCTTTTTCAACTAAGAGCTTCACTATCTCTAAATGATCATTCTCAGCCGCTGCTTGCAAAGCACTATACCCTTCATCATCAGTCTGATTAGGGTCTTCTCCATCTATTAATAATTGTTTTACTTGCTCTAGATCACCTAAAGATGCCCAATAAATCAGTTCTGGAAGAGAGAGTTCTTCATCATCTTCAGGTATGGGAGAGAAAGAATTAATTTTCACGGGGACACCAAAAATAAAAAACTTCCTCATTATATCCATAGAACCGAGTAAGCATCCAAAAATGATTTGTAGTTCTATATTTAAATAATTCTTTATTGATTGATTTTTTGATATAAAAAACACCCCAACCTCTTTTGAGATTGGGGTGTTTAGAATAATGAGCTGGCGATGACTTACTCTCACATGGGTAATCCCACACTACCATCAGCGCTAAGAGGTTTCACTTCTGAGTTCGGGAAGGGATCAGGTGGTTCACTCTTGCTATGGTCGCCAGCACAACTGTTTATGGATACTTGCTTGGGTCTTATTTGATGCCGAAGCGTTTTCCAAATCTGTAACAGACTGGGCTGATTGAATCTTACTTTACTTGTTCATTTTAGCTAGAGGTATAACTAAATCAAGTTGTCTTGCATATTTAAGAATCGATTGATGCTTCATATACAACTGCTTGGGTGTTGTATAGTCAAGCCTCACGAGCAATTAGTATTGGTCAGCTTCACATATCACTATGCTTCCACATCCAACCTATCAACGTCCTAGTCTCGAACGGCTCTTTAGAGGACATAAAGTCCTAGGGAAATCTTATCTTGAGGTAGGCTTCCCGCTTAGATGCTTTCAGCGGTTATCCCTTCCGAACATAGCTACCCGGCGATGCGACTGGCGTCACAACCGGTACACCAGAGGTTCGTCCACTCTGGTCCTCTCGTACTAGGAGCAGATCCTCTCAAATTTCCAGCGCCCACGGTAGATAGGGACCGAACTGTCTCACGACGTTCTAAACCCAGCTCGCGTACCTCTTTAAATGGCGAACAGCCATACCCTTGGGACCTGCTTCAGCCCCAGGATGAGATGAGCCGACATCGAGGTGCCAAACACCGCCGTCGATATGAACTCTTGGGCGGTATCAGCCTGTTATCCCCAGAGTACCTTTTATCCGTTGAGCGATGGCCCTTCCATACAGAACCACCGGATCACTAAGACCTACTTTCGTACCTGCTCGACTTGTGGGTCTCGCAGTTAAGCGCGCTTTTGCCTTTATACTCTACGCGTGATTTCCGACCACGCTGAGCGCACCTTCGTACTCCTCCGTTACTCTTTAGGAGGAGACCGCCCCAGTCAAACTACCCACCAGACACGGTCCTCGTCCCGGATCACGGGACAGAGTTAGAACCTCAACATTACCAGGGTGGTATTTCAAGGACGGCTCCACTGGAACTAGCGTTCCAGCTTCAAAGCCTCCCACCTATCCTACACAAGTAAGGTCAAAGTTCAGTGTCAAGCTGCAGTAAAGGTTCACGGGGTCTTTCCGTCTAGCCGCGGGTACACTGCATCTTCACAGCGATTTCGATTTCACTGAGCCTCTGCTGGAGACAGCGCCGCCATCATTATGCCATTCGTGCAGGTCGGAACTTACCCGACAAGGAATTTCGCTACCTTAGGACCGTTATAGTTACGGCCGCCGTTTACTGGGGCTTCGATCAAGAGCTTCGCTTACGCTAACCCCATCAATTAACCTTCCAGCACCGGGCAGGCATCACACCCTATACGTCCACTTTCGTGTTTGCAGAGTGCTATGTTTTTAATAAACAGTTGCAGCGGCCTGGTTTCTGCGGCTGTCGTCAGCTCAGGAAGCGAGTTCCATCACCAACAACAGCGTACCTTCTCCCGAAGTTACGGTACCATTTTGCCTAGTTCCTTCAGCAGAGTTCTCTCAAGCGCCTTGGTCTACTCGACCTGACCACCTGTGTCGGTTTCGGGTACGATTCCTGTGTAACTGAAGCTTAGAGACTTTTCCTGGAAGCATGGCATCAACCACTTCGCTGTACAAGTACAGCTTGCTATCAGATCTCAGCATAGAGTACCCCGGATTTGCCTAAGATACATGCCTACATCCTTTCACCTGGACAACCAACGCCAGGCTGATTTAGCCTTCTCCGTCCTCTCATCGCATTACACAGAAGTAATGGAATATTAACCATTTTCCCATCGACTACGCCTTTCGGCCTCGCCTTAGGGGTCGACTCACCCAGCCCCGATTAACGTTGGACTGGAACCCTTGGTCTTTCGGCGAACGGGTTTTTCACCCGTTTTGTCGTTACTCACGTCAGCATTCGCACTTCTGATACCTCCAGCATGCTTCTCAACACACCTTCATCGGCTTACAGAACGCTCCCCTACCACGTATACAAAGTATACATCCGCAGCTTCGGCACATAGTTTTAGCCCCGTTACATCTTCCGCGCAGGCCGACTCGACTAGTGAGCTATTACGCTTTCTTTAAAGGGTGGCTGCTTCTAAGCCAACCTCCTAGCTGTCTATGCCTTCCCACATCGTTTCCCACTTAACTATGATTTTGGGGCCTTAGCTGGCGGTCTGGATTGTTTTCCTCTTGACTACGGACGTTAGCACCCGCAGTCTGTCTCCCGGATAGTACTCATAGGTATTCGGAGTTTGCATCGGTTTGGTAAGTCGGGATGACCCCCTAGCCGAAACAGTGCTCTACCCCCTATGGTATTCGTCCGAGGCGCTACCTAAATAGCTTTCGGGGAGAACCAGCTATCACCAGGCTTGATTAGCCTTTCACCCCTATCCACAAGTCATCCCCTGGCTTTTCAACGACAGTGGGTTCGGTCCTCCAGTTAGTGTTACCCAACCTTCAACCTGCTCATGGATAGATCGCCTGGTTTCGGGTCTATACCCAGCAACTAAACGCCCTATTAAGACTCGATTTCTCTACGGCTCCCCTATACGGTTAACCTCGCTACTGAATATAAGTCGCTGACCCATTATACAAAAGGTACGCAGTCACACCACGAAGGTGCTCCCACTGCTTGTATGCATGCGGTTTCAGGATCTATTTCACTCCCCTCACAGGGGTTCTTTTCGCCTTTCCCTCACGGTACTGGTTCACTATCGGTCAGTCAGGAGTATTTAGCCTTGGAGGATGGTCCCCCCATATTCAGACAAGGTTTCACGTGCCTCGCCCTACTCGTCATCATTATGTGTGCCCTTTCGTGTACGGGAATATCACCCTCTACGTTCGCACTTCCCAGAGCGTTCCACTAAAACACACATAACTTAATGGGCTGATCCCCGTTCGCTCGCCGCTACTGAGGGAATCTCAATTGATTTCTTTTCCTAAGGGTACTGAGATGTTTCACTTCCCCTCGTTCGCCTTGCAACACTATGTATTCATGTTGCAATACCTACCTTAAAGTAGGTGGGTTCCCCCATTCAGACATCTCCGGATCAAAGGATATTTGCCGCCTCCCCGGAGCTTTTCGCAGGCTATCACGTCTTTCATCGCCTCTGACTGCCAAGGCATCCACCACATGCACTTAATTACTTGACTATACAACCCCAAACAGTCGATGTTACCTACAAGTTAGTAACTTCAACATTTCAGTTTAGAGCACTGTGCACTTAAGCACCGTACAGCTTCAATCTAAATTCACATACCAAAACGCTTGATTCAGTTAATTTGCTAGTTCTCAATTCATCTAGATTAATTGCTTAACCTAAACTCTTGAGTGAACAATTTATTTCAGACTCAATTTTGCCAATCTGTTAATGAGTTAATGTGTCTTCGTCAGATCACACTAATTACCGTGATAATGAAATCACAGAAGTTAATAAACCAAGATCTCAATCTTTATTTACTAATTTCTGTAATCCGAACTTATCTTAAGTTCTGGTGGAGACTAGGAGAGTCGAACTCCTGACCTCCTGCGTGCAAAGCAGGCGCTCTACCAACTAAGCTAAGTCCCCAGCTTACATCATCAATCATGTATCTTTTATCTATAACTTCAACCAGTCAAAGTCATGGTGGGTCTGACAAGACTTGAACTTGTGACCCCACGCTTATCAAGCGTGTGCTCTAACCAACTGAGCTACAGACCCTCAGATACATCTATGAAGAACAACTTGTTGTGGATTCTTACCAATCGTCAATCTTTCGTTAAGGAGGTGATCCAGCCGCAGGTTCCCCTACGGCTACCTTGTTACGACTTCACCCCAGTCATCGGCCACACCGTGGTAACCGCCCTCTTTGCAGTTAGGCTAGCTACTTCTGGTGCAACAAACTCCCATGGTGTGACGGGCGGTGTGTACAAGGCCCGGGAACGTATTCACCGCGGCATTCTGATCCGCGATTACTAGCGATTCCGACTTCATGGAGTCGAGTTGCAGACTCCAATCCGGACTACGATCGGCTTTTTGAGATTAGCATCACATCGCTGTGTAGCAACCCTTTGTACCGACCATTGTAGCACGTGTGTAGCCCTGGCCGTAAGGGCCATGATGACTTGACGTCGTCCCCGCCTTCCTCCAGTTTGTCACTGGCAGTATCCTTAAAGTTCCCATCCGAAATGCTGGCAAGTAAGGAAAAGGGTTGCGCTCGTTGCGGGACTTAACCCAACATCTCACGACACGAGCTGACGACAGCCATGCAGCACCTGTATCTAGATTCCCGAAGGCACCAATCCATCTCTGGAAAGTTTCTAGTATGTCAAGGCCAGGTAAGGTTCTTCGCGTTGCATCGAATTAAACCACATGCTCCACCGCTTGTGCGGGCCCCCGTCAATTCATTTGAGTTTTAGTCTTGCGACCGTACTCCCCAGGCGGTCTACTTATCGCGTTAGCTGCGCCACTAAAGCCTCAAAGGCCCCAACGGCTAGTAGACATCGTTTACGGCATGGACTACCAGGGTATCTAATCCTGTTTGCTCCCCATGCTTTCGTACCTCAGCGTCAGTATTAGGCCAGATGGCTGCCTTCGCCATCGGTATTCCTCCAGATCTCTACGCATTTCACCGCTACACCTGGAATTCTACCATCCTCTCCCATACTCTAGCTCACCAGTATCGAATGCAATTCCCAAGTTAAGCTCGGGGATTTCACATCCGACTTAATAAGCCGCCTACGCACGCTTTACGCCCAGTAAATCCGATTAACGCTCGCACCCTCTGTATTACCGCGGCTGCTGGCACAGAGTTAGCCGGTGCTTATTCTGCGAGTAACGTCCACTATCCCTAGGTATTAACTAGAGTAGCCTCCTCCTCGCTTAAAGTGCTTTACAACCATAAGGCCTTCTTCACACACGCGGCATGGCTGGATCAGGGTTCCCCCCATTGTCCAATATTCCCCACTGCTGCCTCCCGTAGGAGTCTGGGCCGTGTCTCAGTCCCAGTGTGGCGGATCATCCTCTCAGACCCGCTACAGATCGTCGCCTTGGTAGGCCTTTACCCCACCAACTAGCTAATCCGACTTAGGCTCATCTATTAGCGCAAGGTCCGAAGATCCCCTGCTTTCTCCCGTAGGACGTATGCGGTATTAGCATCCCTTTCGAGATGTTGTCCCCCACTAATAGGCAGATTCCTAAGCATTACTCACCCGTCCGCCGCTAGGTCCAGTAGCAAGCTACCTTCCCCCGCTCGACTTGCATGTGTTAAGCCTGCCGCCAGCGTTCAATCTGAGCCATGATCAAACTCTTCAGTTAAAATCATTTTGCACCTTATTTATAGACAAGGTGCCAATTCTGGCTCATCAATTACTGACTTAAATTTCGCTCAAATAAACTTCGAGTAATTTAAACCAATCAATCAATGAAAATTATTTCGATTAATCAATCAGTAAAAATCCACACAAGTTGTTCTTCAATTCTCTTAATGAT
>NZ_JAKTIJ010000042.1:0-29842 GCF_027855275.1 Acinetobacter sp. AOR12_HL
ACAATTTCAACTGACATGTACCCGTACCGTGACCTCACATGCGATTACTTTAGAATTTGTAATGCCAAATGAAATGCTGGAGCGTTAAGAATGTCGATAACAGTCAATGATCAAGAAATAGATTGGAAAAGATGGCAAGAATTGGAAATACAGGATACACATTTATATCGAGATACTTTGTTGCCTGAAGATATATATCATGAAAGGTTTGACATATTTCTTAATGGATTGTATTCGGTTACAGATGGTTTCTGTAATTATAAAAACGAAATGAAGTTTGGTGGATATATTGCCGCAGGTCATCAGCGTTTAAAAGATGCACTAAATTTAATATCTTTGCAGTATTCTGCTGGTGGGGAGATTAGCTTTATTAAAGAGCTTTATCCTTACTTACTGCACTGGACTGAAGAATATGCTGAAACCAGTCATTTATATAATTTAAGCCCTGATGCTGATGGGCGTTATGTTTGGCATATCAGTTTAGGTACAGAGGACTACTGGTATATTGCTTTACGTTTGATCTGTTTTGGTTTGTTAACGGGCTATGCAGACCAAATGTACCGGATTATGCCGATTATTGACTATGTTGAAGCTACACCAGAAGGGCAAGAGAAAGATGGGTTAATTGAACGTTTGGTTGCTCCGTTTGTAGCAGACCGCGGAACTCCACCAGATGAAGCCAGAAGACATTTACCTTATCGAAAGTTGATTAAGGTATTTAATGCTGCACCTGAGCAACGCCCAGCTTTAATGTTGCAATATTTAGAAAGTTGGTATGAGGCAAGTCGTCGAGAGCCTTATCATGATCAACATCCTCAAACAGACTTAAATGATGGTTTCACGTATTACGGCTACTGGTCATGGGAAGCGGCAGCGGTGACATGGCTGTTAGATATAGATGATGCTTTATACCGTGATCATGAGTTTTACCCAAAAGACTTAGTTGATTTTGCGCGTACACAATCAAATGTGGTTCCAAATGAGGAACAGCCTGAACGTATAAAAGTAAAAGGTGGCGAAGCTTGTATTAAAACAGGTCATTGGATTACTCCAGCTAAACCTGATACACGACTGTATTTTACGCAAGGTACGACATTGCCGATCCTTTCAGAAACAGACTGGGGTGAAGTGTATTGGTATTGGGATGGTGAGAATTAATAGAATGCCCGAAAGGGCATTTTTGTTGCTGTTCGTGTCTATAAATATAAGTACAGCTAAAGCCAAAGGCATGGGAAAAGATGCGATGGATGTTGAATTAAAGCGTTGTAAGTAATAGAGGGTAGTAAGATGAACCAAGATGATATTGATTACTTTTATGAGAAATATGGTCAGCCAATTGATAAAGTTGAAGTGACAGAGGACATCATAAAAAAATATCGGGGTAAACTGCCTGAAAGTATTTTAGAACAATGGCGTTTATTTGGTTTTGCTGGTTATTTGAATGGTTTGTACTGGATTACGAACCCAGACGATTACGCTGAAGTAATTTATGACTGGTTAGAAGATACCTCATTGCCTGATGATGATGTCTACTATGTGTTGGCACGCTCTGCATTTGGTAAGTTGTTGATTTGGGGTGAAAAAAACTATAAACGCTATTATGTTTTAACTTTGGAAGGGATTTTGCATGATAAAGGTGAAAAGAACGAAGGTGCAGAGTTTTATGGCGAAGACTTCTTTTTTGCGCCTGATAACAATTCATTAGATCATATTGATAAAAATGGGAAGAAGCTATTTGATCGAGCTGTAAAAAAATTAGGGGTTCTTAAGGCAGATGAAATGTATGCATTTGAACCTGCTTTGGCATTGGGTGGGGTAGAGTCCTTAACATATCTGGCAAAAGTAAATCTTCCAGTTCACATGAAGTTCTTAAAACAGGTGACTCCATTAAGACTGAGAACTTTCGAGGACCTTTCGGCTGCTCTATATGGTACATCGTATAGTGTGGACGATTTAACAAGTGGACAAGATGCTGAGTCACAATATCAAGAATCTGTTCAAGCAGGAGAAGTTTGTCCTAGAACAGGTTACTGGACAACGCCTGCACAACCCAATACACGCCATTATTGTAAGAAAGGTGAAGTTCTTCCTGAAATTAAGGAACAAGACTGGGGTGAAGTGTATTGGTATTGGGATGGTGAGAACTGATTAGATGCCCGTAAGGGCATTTTTGTTTTTGCCTTTGTTTATACAATTGGGTAAAGCAAAAGTTCTGTAAGAGCGCATGAAAGATGTGATGGATGTTGAGTTCGAACATTGCCCTACATAGGATTAAAAATGATCGATGCAGATTTTGAATATTTTTTGGAAAAGTTTGGGCAACCGCAGCAAGCAGTTAGAGTCACAGACAATATTCTTAATAAATATAAAGGAAAACTCCCTGATCAATTATTGGAATACTGGAAAGAGGTAGGTTTTTGTACTTTTAAAGAAGGATTGTTTTGGATTACCAATCCTGATGATTATGCTGAAGATATTTATCACTGGTTAGAAAATACTGATATTCTAGATGAGGATGTTTGGCATGTTATTGCTAGATCAGCATTCGGAGAACTTTACTTATGGGGTGAAAAAAATTGGCAAAAAAATGATTTAAATATTATAAATGGTGAAGTATTTCAGAATAGTGTAGGTTTTAACGATGAAAAGCATAAAAACGATGAAATTATTAGAAACTTCTTTGCTTTCTCTGATTTAGATGAATTTGATAGAAAAGATGAAAATCTTAAACCCTTATTTGACCGTGCTGTAAAAAAGTATGGTCCACTCTCAAGCAATGAAGTATTTGGTTTTGAACCTGCTTTGGCACTCGGTGGGAAGTCCGTTCTACAGAACCTGAAAAAACTGAATATTCATGTTCATATGGCAATACTCAAAGAGTTTACTAATGTTTATAAGACTGATCTGGAGGGGTTAGGGAAAATATTATATGGCGAGAATGCTTCTTTTAGTAAAGCTATTGAGCAGGTCAGTCAGACAGAAAAAACTCATTCTCAAGTTATTAGTATTCAAAGTGGTCAACCATGTACTAAGTCTGGCTATTGGTTTACTCCAGCCAAAGAGAATTCACGTCAGTATTTTAAAGAATGTGAAATATTTCCTAATTTTGTTACAGATTGGGGAGAGGTTTACTGGCAGTTCGATGGTGATGAATAAAAGAATGCCCGAAAGGGCATTTTTATTTCTACTCGGATTTATAAATATAAGTACAGCTAAAGCGAATGGGATGGGTAAAGATGCGATGGATGTTGAATTAAAACGTTGTAAATAAGAGGATTCTAAATATGTTACATCCAGATTATGCAAAAGATTTTAAAGAATTGTTTGGTGAGCCAATTGATAAAGTTGAAGTCACAGAGGACTTCATAAAAAAATATCGGGGTAAACTGCCTGAAAGTATTTTAGAACAGTGGCGAATTATTGGTTTTGCAGGTTATTTGAATGGTTTGTACTGGATTACAAACCCAGATGATTATGCTGAAGTGATTTATGACTGGTTGGAAGAGACGCCATTACCAGATGATGATGTCTACCATGTGTTAGCACGTTCTGCATTTGGTGAACTGTTAATTTGGGGCGAAAAGAATTTTTATAGATACTATCTTAAGCCAATGGAAGGGATTTTACACGATAGCGGTGAAAAGGATGAGGATGCTGAGTTCTATGGTGATTTATTCTTTTTCTATTCAAATAAAGATTCATTAGACCATATTGATAAAAATGGGAAGAAGCTATTTGATCGAGCTGTAAAAAATTAGGGGTGTTAAAGGCAGATGAAATGTATGCATTTGAACCTGCTTTGGCATTGGGTGGGGAAGAGTCCTTAACATATCTGGCAAAAGTAAATCTTCCAGTTCACATGAAGTTCTTAAAACAGGTGACTCCATTAAGACTGAGAACTTTTGAGGACCTTACGGCTGCTCTATATGGGACACCATATAGTGTGGACGATTTAACAAGTGGACAAAATGCTGAATCACAATATCAAGAATCTGTTCAAGCTGGAGAAGTTTGTCCTAAAACGGGTTATTGGACAACGCCTGCGCAGCCCAATACACGCCATTATTGTAAGAAAGGTGAAGTTCTTCCTGAAATTAAGGAACAAGACTGGGGTGAAGTGTATTGGTATTGGGATGGTGAGAACTGATTAAATGCCCATAAGGGCATTTCTATTTAGATATTTACAATTTCAACTGACATGTACCCGTACCGTGACCTCACATGCGATTACTTTAGAATTTGTAATGCCAAATGAAATGCTGGAGCGTTAAGAATGTCAATAACAGTCAATGATCAGGAAATAGATTGGCAAAAATGGCTAGACTTGGAAATTACTGATGAGAATGAATTTAGAGATCATCATTTATTAAAACAGGATTATCATGAAAACTTTGATGAGCTTGTAAATGGATTGTATTCGGTTACTGATGGCTTTAGTAATTATAAGAATGAAAAGAAGTTTGGTGGATACATTGCTGCGGGTCATCAGCGTTTAAGAGATACTTTAGATTTGATGTCTTTGCAATATTCAGCGGGTGGAGATATTGGCTTTATTAAAGAGCTTTATCCTTACTTACTGCATTGGACTGAAGAATATGCAGAAACCAGTCATTTATATAATTTAAGCCCTGATGCTGGCGGGCGTTATGTCTGGCATATTAGTTTAGGTACAGAGGACTACTGGTATATTGCTTTACGTTTGATCTGTTTCGGTTTACTGACAGGCTATGCTGACCAAATGTACCGGATTATGCCGATTATTGACTATGTTGAAGCTACACCTGAAGGGCAAGAAAAAGATGGGTTAGTTGAGCGTCTGGTTGCTCCGTTTGTAACAGACCGAGGCACACCACCAGATGAAGCCAGAAGACATTTACCTTATCGAAAGTTAATCAAGGTGTTTAATGCTGCACCTGAGCAACGCCCAGCGTTAATGCTGCAATATTTAGAAAGCTGGTATGAAGCAAGCCGTCGAGAGCCTTATCATGATCAACATCCACAAACTGATCTTAGATCGGGCGTTAGCTATTATGGTTATTGGTCATGGGAGGCAGCAGCAGTAACGTGGCTATTAGAAATAGATGATACTTTATATCGTGATCATGAGTTCTACCCAAAAGATTTGGTGGATTTTGCGCGGTCACAATCAAATATGGTTTCAGATGAGGAACAGTCCGAGCATATAAAAGTAAAAGGTGGTGAAGTTTGTATTAAAACAGGTTATTGGATTACTCCTGCTAGACCTGATACACGACTTTATTTTACGCAAGGTACGACATTGCCAATACTTTCAGAAACAGACTGGGGGGAAGTATATTGGTATTGGGATGGTGAGAATTAATAGATGCCAGAAAGGGCATTTAGTGCTCAGTTTTTGAAATATATGGACAAGTCTGGAGTTGTCCACAAAGTCGATAAAAACAATTTATAAATCTGCTACAATTACGCCAATTTTTATTTTGATCGACTTTAGATCTTTGGCACTGCAATCTCCGCAGTAGGTGTATTTCATGAGTTTTAAAGATGAGTTAGCGGCACAGGTCGCTCAACGACGCACATTTGCTATTATTTCCCACCCCGATGCCGGTAAAACCACCATGACAGAAAAACTGTTGTTATGGGGTAAAGCGATTCAGGTTGCAGGGATGGTAAAAAGCCGTAAATCTGATCGTGCAGCTACATCTGACTGGATGGAAATGGAAAAAGAACGTGGTATTTCGATCACCACGTCTGTTATGCAGTTCCCATATAAAGGTCACACGATTAACTTACTCGATACACCGGGGCACGAAGACTTCTCGGAAGATACTTATCGTACCCTTACTGCTGTTGACTCTGCACTGATGGTGATTGACGGTGCAAAAGGTGTCGAAGAACGTACCATCAAATTGATGGAAGTGTGTCGTATGCGTGACACACCAATTATTTCATTCGTCAACAAAATGGACCGCGAAATTCGTGAGCCACTTGAGTTGTTAGATGAAATTGAAAATGTCTTGAATATTCGCTGTGTACCAATTACATGGCCACTTGGTATGGGTCGTGACTTTGCTGGTGTATACAATATTCTTGAAGATAAATTGTATGTCTACAAAGCAGGTTTTGGTTCAACCATTACCGATATTGAAGTACGTGATGGCTATGATCACGCTGATATTCGTGAAAAAGTTGGTGAGTTAGCTTGGGCTTCTTTTGAAGAGTCACTTGAGCTTGTACAAATGGCAAATGAGCCATTAGACCGCGAGCTTTTCTTACAAGGTAAACAAACGCCTGTTCTATTTGGTACGGCATTAGGTAACTTTGGTGTTGACCACGTTCTAGATGCATTTATGAACTGGGCACCTGAACCTAAAGCTCACCCAACGCAAGAACGTGTGGTTGAAGCAAAAGAAGAAGGTTTCTCTGGTTTTGTATTTAAAATTCAAGCCAACATGGACCCTAAACACCGTGACCGTATTGCCTTCATGCGTATTTGTTCAGGTAAATACGAGAAAGGCCTGAAAATGAATCACGTACGTATTGGTAAAGAAGTTCGTATTAGTGATGCGTTGACTTTCCTTGCAGGCGAGCGTGAGCACTTAGAAGAAGCATGGCCGGGCGATATTATTGGTTTACACAACCACGGTACAATCCAGATTGGTGATACTTTCACTAGCGGTGAAAACTTGCACTTCACAGGTATTCCTCACTTCGCGCCGGAAATGTTCCGCCGTGTACGTTTGAAAGACCCATTAAAGTCAAAACAGTTGCAAAAAGGTTTGAAAGAGTTGTCTGAAGAAGGTGCAACTCAGGTATTTATGCCACAAATTAGCAATGATTTGATCGTGGGAGCTGTGGGTGTACTTCAGTTTGACGTTGTTGCTTACCGCTTGAAAGAAGAATATAAAGTTGACTGTGTTTATGAGCCAGTAAGTGTAAATACGGTACGCTGGATTCATTGTGATGATGAAAAGATTCTTAATGAGTTTAAGAAAAAGGCACATGACCAACTTTCTATTGATGGTGGCGGACACTTAACGTATCTTGCGCCAAGCCGAGTGAATTTGCAGATTATGCAAGAGCGTTGGCCTGATATTGAGTTCCGTAGCACACGTGAACACTAATCATGTAAATGTGACAAACAGCTTCGAATAGAAGCTGTTTTGTTTTGAAAAATAAGAAAGGATGATGAAATGAACTTGAGTAAAAAGACAATTATTGCGCTTGTGGTTGCAGCCATAGCTCTAATTTTGGCTATTTGTGTATTTGTCTGGAAAAAGCCTCAGTCTTCATCATCTTCTCAAGAAAATTCAGCTTCTACTCAAGACCATCCGGTTGAGAAAGCAGAGGTTTTACCTTATTTAAATTTGACCGAAACCAAAGCAAGTTATGCAGTGCCGTTTTGTGAAAAGAAAAATTGTATTGATGTCGATATTCAAACCATAAAAACCCAAGATGCGTGGTTAAATAGCTGGATTGAAAAAAATCAGGCGAAAGTTATTCAGGCTCAAATTAATTTGAAAAAAGATTTAAGCCTTCAACAAGCGATTAATGCTTACGTGAAAAAGTCGGATGAATGGCAAGATAAGTATTCTAAAAATCGTGCTTATGAGTTACACATTCGTACACGCATTGCCTCGCAGCGTAACCAGTATGTGTTATTGCAACTGGCTTTAGACAGTAAACAAGAAGAAATCACCATAAAAGACCGTTATTATTTTTTCGTGGCTGATCGTAAACTTCATAAAAACTTAACGTTGCTTGATGTGCTTAAAAAAGACCAGCAACCGACAGTACATCAAATTGTTCAAACCGCGTATCAGGACTGGTTGAAAAAGCAAACTGCCGATGTCAAAAAACAGGCCCCAAAAACTTTATATTGGGGACAAGCTGACTGGTTCTTTGATGGTGAAGGGGTAGGTTTGCACTATCAGGCAAATCAGATTACGAAAGATGCGCCTCAACTTGATATTTATTTAACAACAGAACAAACGAAAAAAATATTGCAACCTCAGGTTTATGAACAAATGTTTTAAGTTGGTAGCAGAATTTGCAACCTACTTGTAGATGCGCTAACTTCATATGAGTTATGCATAATCTTCTCAGAATAAAGGCAAAATATGATGTTAACTTCTAAGGCTTCGCTACGTTTAACGCTACTTGCTTCTGCGATATTTTTGGTGGCATGTCAGCCTAAAAGTGATCCTAAAGAGTCGGAAGATCAGCAAAAACCGGCTGTGGTTGAACAAAAGCCTGTAGAACTGACTTTGAAAGGGGAAACAGTTCCAAGTAAAGTGACTTTACCGGATTGTGATGGTAAAACTTGCCCTGAATTTACGGTAGAACGCCTACAAAGTAATTTCCCTTTTATTGATAAGATTATTGATCAACAAGTTTTAAAAGCACTCGGTCAGATTCTTGAAATTGCAGAACCTGATGCAAAAGCAGCACAAGCTGATAAGAAGACAGAAGCTTCAGCAGCTGCCGCTACAGAGCAACAAGATAGTTTCGATGCTCAGGTTCAGCGCTATGCAAATTCATTTATTGATTTGGACAATGAGTTAAAGGCTCTAAGTAGTAATCACCAAATTAATCTGTTGGTGAAACCTAAAATCATACAGTCTCAAGGTAAAGTCGTAACTGTTGTTGTAAATAGTAGTAGCTATTTAGGCGGGGCACATGGCTCGGCAGCGCAGCAATATTATAATTTTGACTTAAAGAAAGAAAAGCAGGTCAAGCTTGAAGACTTGTTACGTCCAGAGAAAAAAGCGGCTTTAGAAAAATTAGCACATGAAGCGTTTAAAGCTTGGGTGACAGACTCAAAACTTGCAAATAGTGTGAGTGAATATGAGCAAGCTTGGCCGTTTAAACTCACAGAAAATTTCCTGTTAGGTGATCAAGGCTTGATTCTTCAATATGGCGAATATGAAATTGGACCTTATGTGGTCGGGCTACCTCGTTTAGTCATTCCATATGACCAATTACAAGATGTATTGAAAGAAGAATATTTGCCGCAGCCTAAAGCTAAACCAGCTTCGACACCTGCCGTAAAAAGTGCCAGCTAATGCATCTGTTTGATACTCATACCCATTTTGATGTTGCCGATTTTGATGAAGATCGGCATCAGTTAGCACTTGAAGCTAAAAAAGTGGGTGTGGATGCTCTGGTGTTAATAGGCTTTTTACAATCACGTTTTGATGAGTTGGTACAAACCCATCATCAGCTCAAGCAGTGGGAGAATGTACCTACTTCTTATTTAGCACCGGGGTTGCATCCGTTTTATATTGAGCAGCACAGACCAGAGCATCTTTCTCATCTTGAACAGATTTTGCAGCAAGAAGACTGCATCGCAGTAGGAGAAATTGGCTTAGATACCTTCTTAAAGGAACACAAGCAGCCCGATATATATACCAAGCAAAAACAGTATTTTGCTGATCAGTTAGATTTGGCAACTCAATACCAAAAACCGGTGTTGCTTCATATACGAAAAGCACATGGTGATGTGCTCGCACTATTAAAAGCGCATAAGTTTAAACTCGGTGGCATTGCTCATGCCTTTAGTGGCGGAGTAGAGGAGGCAAAAGGTCTGATTAAGCTTGGTTTTAAAATTGGTGTGACGGGACAAATCACGAACCCCAATGCGAAAAAGCTTCATACAGTTGTGCAGGCTATAGGTGCTGAGCATTTAGTGATTGAAACAGACTGTCCTGATATGACGCCACTTTGCTGTCAAACTTCAACTGAGCAGCGTACTCGAAATACGCCTGTGAATTTACCTTATGTACTAAAAAGTTTGGCTGAAAATTTAAATATGGCAGAGTCAGAATTAGCAGATTTGCTGTGGAAAAACTCTTTATCTGCTTTGAAATTATCGTAATAAAAATCAAAGATTAGAAATAGTAACTAAAACAAAACACAGCGATTAAAAAAGAAGCTTAAAGTAAGAAAACAACATGTAAAAACGTGAAAAATAACATTGCCAGACATGGGAGGATAACCCAATGGCTAAGTATAGCAATATCAATAGTTTTAATGCTTTACAGACGCTAACAGTAGGTTCCAGCAATTATCAGATTTTTAGCTTAACCCAAGCCGAGAAAAAGCTAGGTGACATTGCCAAACTGCCGAAATCATTAAAAGTACTGTTGGAAAACTTATTACGGTTTGAAGATCAGCACAGTGTTAAAACAGAACACATTTATGCTTTAGCTGAGTGGCTAAAAACCCGTACCTCAGATCAAGAAATTCAATATCGACCTGCACGGGTTTTAATGCAAGATTTTACCGGCGTTCCGGCAGTCGTTGACTTAGCCGCAATGCGTGCTGCAATGGCTGAAGCGGGGGGTGACCCTGAAAAAATTAATCCGTTATCACCTGTAGATCTGGTTATTGACCACTCTGTGATGGTAGACCATTTTGCCGATGATCAGGCTTTTGAAGAAAACGTTCAAATTGAAATGCAGCGAAATGGCGAGCGATATCAATTTTTGCGTTGGGGACAATCTGCATTTAATAACTTTAGTGTCGTGCCACCGGGTACCGGTATTTGCCATCAGGTCAATTTAGAGTATTTGGCTCAAGCAGTGTGGTTAGGTGAAGACAACGGACAAACCTTTGCTTTCCCTGACACCTTAGTGGGTACAGACTCACATACCACCATGATTAATGGTCTAGGGGTATTAGGTTGGGGTGTTGGGGGTATTGAAGCAGAGGCTGCCATGTTAGGCCAACCTATCTCTATGCTTATTCCTGAAGTGATCGGTTTTAAACTGACTGGAAAATTACAAGAAGGGATTACGGCAACTGACTTGGTGCTCACCATTACTCAAATGCTTCGCCAAAAAGGTGTGGTAGGTAAATTTGTAGAATTCTATGGAGATGGCTTAGCCGACTTACCACTTGCTGACCGTGCAACTATTGCCAATATGGCACCTGAATATGGTGCAACTTGTGGTTTCTTCCCAATTGATGAAGTGACTTTGGGCTATTTGAAATTAACAGGTCGTCAAAGTGACCGTATCGCATTGGTGGAAGCATATAGCAAGGCGCAAGGCTTATGGCGTAATCCGGGTGATGAACCTGTGTTTACAGATACGTTAAGTTTAGATATGAGTACGGTTCAGGCAAGTTTGGCAGGTCCAAAACGCCCTCAAGACCGTGTGCTTTTATCGGAAGTACCTAAAACGTTTAATGCGCTCATGGAATTAACCCTTAAGCCAGCCAAAGAAGCGAAAGAACGTTTAGAAAATGAAGGCGGTGGCGGTACGGCTGTAGAAGCAACCAAAGCCAATATTCAGCATGAAAGCCCATCTTGTGTGATTGAAGGACAAGAATATCCGTTAAATCATGGTGATGTTGTTATTTCGGCAATTACCTCATGTACTAATACTTCTAACCCAAGTGTAATGTTGGCAGCCGGTTTACTTGCTAAAAAAGCAATTGAAAAGGGTTTGCAGCGTAAACCGTGGGTAAAAAGTTCACTTGCGCCTGGTTCTAAAGTCGTGACTGACTATTTATTGGCGGCTGGGCTTACGCCGTATTTAGATGAGTTGGGCTATAACTTGGTCGGATATGGTTGTACAACGTGTATTGGTAACTCAGGTCCTTTACCTGAACCAATTGAAGATGCGATTCAGTGTCATGATCTAAACGTGGCATCTGTACTTTCGGGTAACCGTAACTTTGAAGGGCGTGTGCATCCATTAGTTAAAACCAACTGGCTTGCATCACCACCACTTGTGGTTGCTTATGGTTTAGTTGGGAATATTCGTACCGACTTAACGACTCAACCAATCGGGCAAGGTAAAGACGGGCAACCTGTTTACTTAAAAGATATCTGGCCAAGTCAGGCAGAAATTGATGCTGTCTTACAAAAAGTAAATACCGACATGTTCCACAAAGAATATGCTGCGGTGTTTGATGGTGATGAAAGCTGGCAAGCGATTCAGATTCCAAAAAGTAAAACTTACGAATGGGCTGATGACTCGACCTATATTCGTCATCCGCCGTTCTTTGAAGGTATTGGTGAGCCACCAAAACCAATCAAGAATATTGAACAGGCACGTATTTTGGCAGTGCTTGGTGACTCGGTAACAACCGACCATATTTCACCAGCGGGTAATATCAAAAAAGACAGTCCAGCTGGCCGCTATTTACAAGAGCAAGGTGTTGAGCCAAAAGACTTCAACTCTTATGGTTCACGACGTGGTAACCATGAAGTCATGATGCGAGGCACCTTTGCTAACATTCGTATTAAGAACGAAATGCTCGGCGGCGAAGAAGGCGGTAATACCATATATGTGCCAAGTGGTGAGAAGCTTGCTATTTATGATGCGGCAATGCGTTACCAACAAGAACATACACCGCTTGTGATTATTGCTGGTAAAGAATACGGAACAGGTTCTTCACGTGACTGGGCTGCCAAAGGAACGAACTTGTTAGGTGTAAAAGCTGTCATTGCTGAAAGTTTTGAACGTATTCACCGTTCAAACTTGGTGGGTATGGGCGTGTTGCCATTACAGTTTGTTGATGGCCAAACCAGACAGTCCCTCAACTTAACGGGTCATGAAGTCATTTCGATTCGTGGTTTATCGGATGGTATTCAGCCTCATGAAATTCTTGAGGTTGATGTGAAAGGGCCAAATGGAGTAGCTAGTCATTTTAATGTGTTATGTCGAATTGATACGTTAAATGAGGTTGAGTACTTTAAGGCAGGGGGTATTTTGCATTATGTACTTCGGAATTTGATTGCTTCATAAATGTCTATTTTTCAAAAGCTATATAAAAAAGCCTTATATTCATGAGGCTTTTTTATTGTCTTTATTTAATGGATAAGCTAAATATAAATAAAATAATTTTTGTTATAAGAAGAAGCAATTATGGGTAGAGATACAGTATTTTTAAAAGTTGAATCTCGATTGGGATATGATTTTTCAGGGGATATAAAAATAGGAGGTAAATATACCTCATTAATTGAACACGCTGGACTTGTATTTATTAGTGGTCAAATTCCAAGAGTGGGAGATACGGTACAGATTTGTGGAAAAGTTGGATTAGATGTTGATTTATCAGATGCACAGCTTGCTGCAAGTATTAGCACCATGAGAGCTTTAGCAATTTTAAAACAGCACTATGGGACTTTAGATGTTATTGGAAAAGTTTTACAAATGAATGTATTTGTTCATTCAACGTCATCTTTTATACAGCAAAGCGAAGTTGCTGATGGAGCATCTGAAATACTTTATGAAATTTTGGGTTTAGCTACGGGACGGCATACACGTACATCGGTCAGCGTGTACCAACTTCCAAAAAATGCATCTGTTGAAATCAACTTCATTTTTGCTTTGAAATAAAAGTAAGTTGGTGGAATTCAATTATTGCAATTTTACTGGGTATTTTTATTTGTAAGAGCGGCAAGACGCTCTACGTAAAAAACAGTAAAATATATGGTTTGATTTTTTAGAGAAAGCCATTTCCATGTCCAATTTACCACAAAATGATGAATATGACCGCCGTTTTGCAGGTGTAGCCAAAATTTATGGTGATTCATCGTTCCAGCACTATGAACAAAGTCATGTGATGGTGATTGGTATTGGTGGGGTCGGTAGTTGGGCAGTAGAAGCTTTAGCGCGTACAGGTATTGGTGAGATCACATTAGTCGATATGGATGTGGTTGCGGCATCAAATGTAAACCGTCAGCTACCTGCAATGACCTCAACTCTGGGCTGTGAAAAAGTTGAAATTATGGCGGAGCGTTGTCGCCAAATTAACCCACGCATTAAAGTCAATATTATTGATGACTTCTTAACACCTGAAAATGTTGCAGAGCTTTTAAACCCTGTACCGGACATTGTTTTGGACTGCATCGATGACGTTAAAGCAAAACTGGCTTTAATGCTCCATTGTCGTTTTAATAAAATTCCTTTAATTGTGTCGGGTGGAGCTGGTGGTAAGCTCGATCCACTTAAAATTCGCGTGGCCGATCTATCAAAAACAGAACAAGACCCAATGTTAGCAAAGCTACGTAGTCAGCTTCGCGCTCGTGGCATCTGTAAAAAGCCAAAAGAGAAATTTGGCATTACCTGTATTTACTCAATCGACAATCCATTTTTAAGCGCAGATGTCTGCCCATCGGCGGGGTTGCGCTGTGGTGGCTATGGTTCAGCGGTGGTGGTGACTTCAAGCTTTGCCATGATTGCTGTGGCTGAAGTTTTGAAAAAGCTCGATTTAAAGAAAGCCTAATTTAAATATGGAAAAGGCATGCGCTTAGGTGGGGGTATGCTTTTTTTTGGGGAAAACTATTTAATCATATAGCTCTATATTGTCTTGTTTGGGCTGTGTGGATAATTGCTGATCATAAAATTTAAAACACCATAAAATTAAAATAACGATGGTGCATATTGCGAAACCTTTTAAATACTTCATGAAGAATTCAATCAAGTGAATGGTCTTGATTAAAATTCTAGCGAAGGAAATCTATCTAATCTAATATAGAAAATAGACCAAATGATCTAATTTTGAGATGATAATGCTCACATTAAAACAATTCCAATATTTCATAAAAATTGTTGAAGAGGGGAGCTTTACCGCTGCTTCCGAAAAGCTATTTATTGCCCAGTCTGCTTTAAGTCGACAAATGAAACTATTAGAAGAAGAAATTGATTTTCAGTTGTTTGATCGTACGGACAAAAGAGTAAAACTTACGGCAGCAGGAGAGGTCTTCTATAAGAAAATAAAAGATAACTTGCTTTATTTAAATGAAATTATTGATTTATCTAAAAGTGTGTCGGAAGGGAAAAATCGACAGATTAAACTTGCTCATTCCAGCAGTATTGTCGTGGATAATACAAAGGTGCAGATATTAAAAGAAGTTAGCTTAACGCAGCAGTTGAGCTTTGAGATTAATACCTTATCATCCGAACAGCAAATCTTAGCGTTATTAAATGGTGAAATTGATATCGGTTTGATCCGCCCACCAGTTCGGCATACTTTAGATGGTATAAATACTTTTAAGTTATATGAAGAGCCTTTAATGGTGGCTGTGCATATTGATCATGCCAAGTTTGCTAAATCAGAAAAGGTTTATTTAAAAGACTTAAAAGATGAGTGTTTTGTATCAACGCCTCATGCTGAAAGAGGAGGCTTAAGTTATTTGGTCGCAAATCTGTGTTTAGCCGCAGGATTTACCCCACAAAAAGCCTCCATTCAGTCGCGTAAGATTTCACAGTTACAGCTCGTGGCGGCAAATTTAGGGGTAGGTATTGTTCCTGCGGAGTTTCAACAAATCTTACCTGCCAATGTAAAACTAATACCTTTGGAAGATTCCCTATCTCTTTCGGAAGTTTTACTGGTCTATAGAAAAGGCCATGATGAAATCATTCAGCACTGCGCCGAGCAAATTCATCAAATGTTTCTATCTTAGAAGTGAATTAGCCTAATCTATAGTAAGTATAGGTGACGTTATCATCTTTATAGACGTCATAACTACTTTGTTTAAAGTCCGACACCCATTCGCTTCCTGTGTAACCAGCGATATGACCGTAAATATGGTTGCGGGTTCTGTGAATGATATAAATGTCGCCTTCTTGTGGCTCATCAAAGGCTGGATTTATTTCTTTATAGCCAATTTTCTTGAGGGTATCGCCCCAATCAGATGCTGCAATCGGATGATTTTCAACATCGGCACCAGCAGACTCAAGCGCAATACGGATGCTACGTGCACAACGCGCTTTACTGCGTCTAGAGGTAATACTTTCTAATTTAGCTACGAATTTTTCTACATCAATGGCTGGAGGAGTGTTGGTTTCAGTGGAGTGATTATTGGGTTTCATGGTGAATGGATAAGGGAGGCTTGGTGTGCTGTGGGATACAACAATGGCTGCCTGATTTGAATCCTGATACATATAGTTATCAGCTACTTGTCCGTCATAAATAATCATCGTGAAATCTCTACCCGTACTACCTATATCCGTATTTAGAAAATCACCACCTACCTGTGGCGTTCAGAGATACTAATGGCCCAAACTTAAAAGTTTTGTTTATGTTATGTAATAACGTATCTTTTTGCCAGTTTTTATTTCTGGCTATGGAAAAAAGGGCTAATTAAAAGAGCTTTTGAAATTATACAAATTAAGTTTTTGATATTATTGAATATAAATAATTAATCAGAGCTTAATTTTGAATATTTCGAGCCAACATTTGCGAATATACTCAAAATCTAAGTCTCTGATTTAAAATGCCACATTTTCTTACAATTTTAGAAACATGGGCTGGCTTAAAATTGGTGTTCCTTTAAATACTCTTCAGTACGGATAATAGCAGCTTGCATATTATGAATTGCATTCTCGACGTCAGTTAAAGTTTTTGCATTTCCACCACTTAGAGCTTGTCGCCATTTGCGAGCGCCCGGTAAATTTTGGAATAGACCTAAAATATGACGTGTAATGATAGAGAGGGGTGCACCTTCAGCTAGACGTTGTTCAATATACGGTAGCATTTGTTCCATAATATCGAAACGATCTGGTGCTTCTAGGTTCCAAAGTTGGCCGAGCTCAGCAAGTAAGTAAGGGTTGTGATAGGCTTCACGGCCAATCATGACGCCGTCAACGTGCTGTAAATGAGCTTGAGTTTCGGCAAAAGTTTTAATACCACCATTAATTTCAATAGTCAGATGCGGGCGTTCTTGCTTTAAACGGTAAACATCTTCATAGCGTAGCGGTGGTACTTCTCGGTTTTCTTTTGGAGACAAACCTTTCAATATCGCAATACGGGCATGTACAACAAAGTGAGTACAACCTGTTGCTGCTACAGTATCTACAAAGTGCAGCATTTCTTCGTAAGACTGCATGTCATCAATACCGATACGGTGCTTAACCGTTACCGGAATATTCACCGCTTTTTGCATGCTGTGAATACATTCAGCGACCAAGTCTGGCTCTGCCATTAAACATGCACCGATTTTATTGTTCTGTACACGGTCACTTGGGCAGCCTACATTCAAGTTGACTTCGTCATAACCCCAGTCTTCAGCCATTTTTGTGCAAGTGGCAAGTTCTTGTGGGTTTGAGCCGCCAAGCTGCAATACGATTGGGTGTTCTTGAGCGTTATAGCCCAAATGGCGTTTCGCATCGCCAAATAGAATCGCGCCCGTAGTCACCATTTCTGTATAAAGCACAACGTTTGGGTTAAACAACCGTGCAAAGAATCGGTAGTCCTTTGTAGTCCAGTCCATCATTGGGGCTACACTGATTCTTGGAGATTTAATAGTTTCAATGGTTTTGTTAATAGTCATTAAAAATCATACCTTTAATCAGTGTTTTGCAACCTGTTTGAATCTGTGGGAACTCATGTTTAGCTGCGTTAATCGGTTTGCATTTACACCAGAATTTACACCATAATGAAAAAAATGGTTCATGGTGTAAAATTATGGGGTCAATTACTGCCAGAAAAAGTGCAGATGGAAGTGTTAGTTACCGAGCTGCTATCCGGATCAACAAAAAAGGTTATCCTGCTTATTCTGAAAGCAAAACATTTTATTCAAAAAAAGTGGCAGAAAACTGGCTTAAAAAAAGAGAAGTTGAGATTCAAGAAAATCCAGACATTTTACTTGGCAAAGAACAACTGATTGATCTAACTTTGTCAGATGCCATAGATAAATATTTGGATGAAGTTGGGAGCGAGTACGGCAGGACGAAACGCTATTCTCTACTCTTAATTAAGAAGTTGCCAATTGCGCGCAATATTATCACAAAAATACATTCGATACATTTGGCTGAGCATGTGGCTCTAAGACGAAGAGGCGTGCCTAATCTTGGTTTAGAACCTATTGCAACAAGTACACAGCAGCATGAGCTTTTACATATTAGAGGTGTTCTATCTCATGCATCTGTTATGTGGGGTATGGAAGTTGATTTAAGTAACTTCGATAAAGCTACAGCACAGCTTAGAAAAACTCGTCAAATCTCGTCTAGTAAAGTGAGAGATAGGCTTCCTACAAAGGAAGAGTTAATTGCTTTAACAAAACTTTTTGCTGAGCGTTGGAAGTTAAATAAATACGGTACTAAGTATCCAATGCATTTAATTATTTGGTTCGCAATTTTTTCATGTAGACGTGAAGCAGAGTTAACACGCTTATGGCTGCAAGATTATGATTCTTACAACTCTTCATGGAAAGTTCATGATTTGAAAAATCCGAACGGTTCTAAAGGTAATCACAAGTCTTTTGATGTGTTGGAACCTTGTAAAACAATAATTGAACTTTTATTAGATAATGAAGTGCGGAGTCGTATGCTTCGATTAGGATATGATGAACAACTCTTATTACCTTTGAATCCCAAAAGCATAGGAAAAGAGTTTCGCGAAGCATGTAAAATATTGGGAATAGAGGATTTACATTTTCATGATTTGAGACATGAAGGTTGTACGAGACTTGCAGAACAAAGTTTTACTATTCCTGAAATTCAGAAAGTAAGTTTGCATGATTCTTGGGGGAGCTTACAGCGGTATGTTTCTGTGAAGTCAAGGCGAAATGTAATTCAATTGGAAGAGGTGCTACGCCTCATTGATGAAACGTAGCAAAGTCTTTAGCAGCTTCAGAATACTTCTTATCTAAGATATCAGCCAAGTCTTTAACGTGCACCAGAAATGGTGCGCGTTTGCTTGAATCTATTTTAAAGACAGAGAAAGGAAACTCTTGATTATTTGCCTTTCTCAGCGCCTCTGCCTTGCTTAAGTGAGGATAGTAGTCTTGTACTATGCTCATTAATTCGACAGTCATAGAGCGATATTTCATAAATAGGTAATCAGCGGTGTTTAACTGGAATGCACCCATTGTGAAATAGCCTCTTAACTAGTTAGTTTTAAACTTTGAATACAACACATCAAAATTGGACTGTGTATCCCAAATTCGAAGGACTGCATCACTGCCTATCAGGTACGTTTTGAGCAGCTTAATAAGATCTTTGCACCTTGGATCACTTTTAAAAAAATGATTAGTTTGCATAAACCCGTTTAATGGCATAGATACAGGATATGCTTTGCAATTAAATAGGCCTTCCAGATTACCTCGTAAGGCAATGAAAGCATTTTCATCAGAAGAACCAACAGGATCATCTATGAACTGGCGTTCCAGTAAAAACACCAGCCTAAGTGCTAATTGTCCTTGGGGTGTAAGTTCCCATTTCGAAAATACGGCAATAATTTCATTATTTCCACCTTCATTAAGGAAAATGGCGATCATCTCTTTTTTCTGCTGATCTAAATATTGTTGTTTCGAATACATTGGAGTATTCGCTGAAAGCGTAAATAGCATTGGCAAATATAGCTCATGTGTTTCGAAGCCTGCGTAGTCTCTGAATAGAACCTTCATTGTCGAATCAAATAACTCTTCAGCACGACTTTGTTCTGTATTCCAAGCTGTTAAATCCTCACTAAACTGCCTAGTGTTGAGCATATATTGGTAGCCCGTAATTTGATTAGAAAAATACTGATCGTGGCAGTAAATCCCCCCATTAAGCATAGGCCCCATATGTTTAATAAACTGAATAAACAATTCGTTCTCTGGCTTTAGTCGAACAGATAACATCCCATTAGTGACAGGGGAGCCTGTCACTAATGGATATGCTGATCTAATCAACTCAACAGGTTTACTGAGAGATAATGCCTGATTACTATTTTGAGAATTTTGTTTTGCAAACATGCTTGTAGTTTTTGATCTCCCAAGAGCTTTTGCTGACTTCTCAGAACCAATCAGATCGTAAGCCCAAATAGGTTGAATGCTGCATGACGAATGTGTAGCTGCAAGTAAAGCATCTGATGCGTACTTAGTCATGTTACTGTCCTCCTACTTGAGCATCATCTGACTGATCAGAGTCTAGTAGGTTAAGTTGCTCGAACTTGCGTGGACGGCCAAGTTTGGTAGCAGGAACTTTTGGTATTTGGCTTGTTCGGAAGCTCCGAATTTGTTCTCCATTAGTAAAGGCGAAGTACTGATCATTTTTGCATATGTAGTCAAACGTAGCCTTGAGATTCTTAAGCATTTCATGGTCGGTATACTCCAAAATGCCTAAGGCACGATAGCGGTACTCATCTTTCTTCATATTGCAGATAAAAGCAGTCCCAAGATTGTTTGTAGCAACCCTCCATTTCTCAGCAATATATTGCCCCCACGTGATGTCCTCACGATGGTCATTGGCATTGAAGAAGTAATAAAGATGTCCATGGAATCCCTTGGTTGGGGTGTGTTCAATACGCAGGATATACCCGAGCGCTTGCTTAAGCTGATTATGCTTAGATGCATCATAGAACCGAATAAAAGACTCTTGCATAAACTCACTATCATGTTCAGCCTGAGCAAAATCAGTTGAGATAGCAAGCTGTTGAAGCTTAGCTGGATCGCGTATTAATCCTAGGTCTACTCGAACAACAAGGATTCGAGAATGGATCTTGAGTAGAGTCTCTACAAGCTCAACACAACGCTCTTTAGAACGGCGTCGATTACTAGCACGATTCGAAAGTTGTTTACGAATTGAGGCACTGCTCATTCTTATTGCAAACAACTTCTGAAATTTAATTAAAGCTGCAACATAAGCCTGAGCCTGTTCAGATGTGTAACACTGATTGATCAGAGAAAATTCATAAAGGGTATATTGTTCTTCCTTTGAAAGTTCTAAGAATGAATCCTTAAAGGCCTGTAACTCTATGCCCATCTTGTAATTGCCAGAGTGAGCAGACACAAAGATTGTTGTAAGCTGGCACTTAAGCAAAAGTGGAATATCCTTCGCATATTCAACACGTAGTTGCTCTTTGCCCTTAAAACTTTGAACAGATTTAAGAGTAGCGATTGGGCGCTCTTTCTCAAAATACTTGATGAACTCAACACGACTGAGCATTTTTTCAACTTCAGGGTTTATACTCGTTTTGAATACTTTAATCTTACCGTTTTCTGTCATGTACTCATGAGTTGAAAAATCTTCCTTGAGCTGTTCTAGGAATGCATCTCTATCTGCAACTGAGAACTGTGCGATAGGTGGAAGAATTGGTTTAGCTGTGTTGTTCAGAGATTTCATAGTATACCTACATACAAATAATTAATTACGTATCAGGCGTCATGAGGTAAATGCTCTCCCTATGGACATCGTTTAGAAATGTCCATTAGGGTAGGCGTAGAGTGGATATTGGCTAATCTATCTGGAGTGTATTCATCTCAAATGGATACACAATTAAATCAATCTAATCTATAAGCAGTATTTGCTAAGGCACACTGCTTATGACAATAAGTATCTAGTAGATTAATTACATATATCTAATATTACTTATTACAATTGTATTTAAACCGAAAAGCCGATTGCACTTTACTTCGAGAATGCTCTACCAAAAAATGACGGTAATACGAGGACTTTTTAAAAGTTGTGATGTCCTGCGTTATGCAGCATTTAAATGGCTTCGTTGAGCTATTCTTCGGGTGACCCACACCCGTAAATTGCTAAGCTTCCAATTGAATGTACTTATTAATTTGATGTGTTGCTGGCTTAGGTTTGAGTTGGTCATATTGGTTCCTTATGTAGCAAGTTTTGTATGCTTGATTGCATAAGGGAAATTCTAGAAAAAAATTAAGCACCCTCTAAAAATCTGCGAAGAATTTATTTAAGCTACTGATATATATGTATTTAAAATCTTTAAAATATAGAAATTTCATTGTAATTATTACTCTTTTAAAAATTTATTAATTTTTTTTAAGAGCATGTCAGTGTAGAACTAACAGGCTCTAAATAAATTATGTGAGTGATCGGATTTTTATTGGGGTGGGAGGGGAATTCTAAAGTTTTCTACCTTTCTTTTCTATAAAAATGTTCAGCGCATCATATAGGCTTGGCTCGCTTTCCTTTAACCAAGATTTAGCGCTATTCAGTAACTTCATTCTCTGATCGTCGGTTCTAATTTTACTTTTTTGAGTTTCTAAGGCAGAAATCTTTTTCTGATAAAATACTCTTATTTCCTTATAACGTTCGATAGGGCGACCTGCAAAAGAAGTTAGGGGTTGATCACGGTTCTGAGCTTGTATGATTACAGTTTTTTTACCATATTCTTCAATTTCTTTGACTTCAGCTGTAGATAGATCATTTCGAGCTGCAAAAAGAAAATATTCAGCTTCTTCTTTTTTTCGTAAACAATGTTCTATTTCAGCATTGTATTCTTGAGTGAGGTATTCTGGAATTTTTGAGATAGCTTGCTGCTCAATGGCTCCTAGAACCGTATCCATACTTGAGTAAGTTTTTTGATTACTGGTAATAAAACGTTGAACAAGTGAGAGGTAAGTTTTTTTTACCCTCTGGGATTTTTTATGGCTGTTTCGGGCTAATTGAGATTGCCTAATCTGTTTATAGATATCTTCTGGTAGCGTGTAGATATAGAAAGAACAATCATAATGTTTGGAGTAGAGACGAAATGCTTCTTCAAAATGTTTCTCAGCTTGTTGTGCTGTTTTTTTGAATATTCTGGTTTTAGTTGATACCAAGTTTTTGAATTTACGAATTTCAGTCGCGATTTCGCCATAGTGTCGGGCAAGTCGGTCCTCTTCGGGAATGTAGATGTAAATTTCCGATTTACCTCGAAGTAATGGTGGGGGTAATCTCCATGCCTGTTGACGGAGAGCCTTTTGTTCTGGCGATTCTTTTAATAAGCCTTGATCAAGCTGTTCATAAAACCACTTTCGGTCATTATCCGTCATTTCTTCACTGATAGGTTCCATTTGTTCGGGTAAATAAGCTTTGTAGTGTTCGGCATAGGCTGATGGCAAACCATAGGGAAATTTATGTCTTTTAATAATATGTTCTTCAAGTTGGTCAATTAAGCCAATAAGTTTTTTGATGTTACTCGTAGATGTGGTTTCTTGTTTAGCCTTAGCATTTTTTTTAGCTGAAGTTGCCATGTAATCAAGTTCACTTATTCATTTTAAAAGAAGTGCATATATTATAAGTCGTAACTACTTATAATTTAAAAATGATTTAGCTTAACTTGAGAGTGAATTATGAGCATTTGTAGAGGGGTGTTAGGTGTTAAACTGCACTCCATTTATGTACCGACTTATGATGATTCTGTACCGACTTGCGATGTTTTGGGTGAAAAGTAGTCAAAATCAAAATGTAGCTTAGAGTTATAATTGTTGGACTAAACTTGTAGTACTGTGAAGCATTCTACTGGATTATAAATTTATTATGGACTGAATCAAGTGCTAGAAAATCACTCATTATTGGTTAGTTAATAGTATGTCTTTGTATTACTAAAAGGTCTCAATAGCGTTTCATTAATTGCAATGCAAGATTGTAGGCTACGGTTGTAGAAATTGACTCTGCTATAAAGAACTCTTGGGGTGGGGTGAAGTTTAAAGCCTGCTTTCGATAACGCGTCTGCTTTCCTGTCTGTTTGTCTTTAAAAATAAACTCATCCTGAGCATGAGAATATTCTTGTCCATACAGTGGACCACCAAGACACTTTAACCGAAACACTGAATCATCCTTAAATTTACCTAATGGTTAGTTTAAAGAATTAATCTAATGAAAAACAATAACAATCACTTTACGACTTAGTCGATAGATCATTGACACCTTAAATATTGCACATTATCCTTTGCTTGCTGGCCACATTGCCAGTCGGTTTTGACAGACCGTTTTATTGGGTTGCATCAGAGTTATTCCTTCTGAGGAATAATTTTGAGGGTACATCTCGTCTCCTCCCGTTGCGGTAGGACGGGAGAGGGACACTTTCGAGTGTGCTGGTGTCAATCCAATCCGGTCTGTCAACCCTTTCTCGTTCTGCCACCATAATTCTCTAATGCTTTGGCAGAACTCCCAATATAAAGGAGTTGGCTATGCATATTCTTTTTATAACGCCTGATTAGTTTTAATAGGATTTGATGAACTTCTAGTTTCTCAAGCTTTAGATCTTTTCGTCTAAAAATTTACTTAAAAAAATGTCATGTGAGCTACACCATGGCAAGGCTTCGTGTTGCCTAAAAAAGCCTAAGCTCCATGACGACGTCACTGGATAAAATGATGAAAAATAAAATTTTGATGGGTTTGGTAGGTGTCAGTATTTTGTTGGTTACTGGTTGTTCTTCTGATTTCGAAAAGGGTATGAAACAAAGCTGTAGGAATACGGGAGGAAGTCGCAGTTTCTGTTCCTGCTTCTACGACAGGATGGAAGAACATTATGGTGAAGAAAAGCTGGAGGCGATTGGCATGATGCAAGTCAGGATGCCAGAGGATTTCGAAGAGGTGTCTTTTAAGTCTGGTCAGCAATGTGCACATAAACTTTAGAGCTCGTATTCACATTAAATCTTAGTTTGTCTTTTGATCTCACCTGCTGCCATAGAGCAGTGGGTTGGATAGGCTTACCTAAAAAAATGAGGAATTTACAATGAAACATCCATTGATTGGCCTTTATTTCACCATTGTGATTGGTTATTGGCTGTATTTGATTTGGCAGTACCCTATTTATTCTGGTTCATATTCTTTGGGTCGGGCACTTGTTTGGCCTGCTGATTTTCTACGTTGGTTGTTTTAGTCGCTAAATTGGGGAAGTTGCCATGACAATCATATCGAGAGAATCACTCCAGAAAAGCCGTTGGATGTTGATGTTAAGAGCGAGTGACAATATTTATTTTGCACCCGCTATTCCTTATAAAAAATTGCAAGGGGCTATGAGTTATCTCCCTCAAGGAATTCATCCAGATGAAATCCTTATGCTAATTGACGATACGGTATTTGGCAGTGCTAAAGCTGGACTTTGTGTGACGGCGACAGGACTCTTTTATAAAGAAAGCTTTGGAGATGAAGCGGTTTATCTCTTTAAAAGTATTCATCATGTCGAGGCAGATATTGGCGTCATTAATCATGGCATCGTACTGAATCGTATAGAAACCCTGACCTTTACCCAACTGGATAAGGGCACAGTACGAACATTGGCTTCATTTCTAAATGAAGTTTGTCAGGGTGAAACAGAAACCGATCGGGCTCCACCACAGATTGATGCAGAACTGAAGGTAATTATTGATCTGTTTGCTTATTTCATCACATTCAATATGGGTAAGTGGAATCCTGAATCTAGTCATGCAATATCTAAACATTTTGTAAAGCTGAATGATGAAGCATCACAGCACTATATTAAAAGGTTACTGACTGAACATCCCAACTTTGAATATGAAGAATTATTACATCGCTTTGCAGAACTGAAAGATGTGCTGGCTTACAAGCTTCGTACGGAGATGATCGAACAACTGGTTTATGCCATGGCACTGGGTCAGGTTGAGCAGAATCAGGCGGATCTCTTCATGACCCATTTATGTCGTGTATCCAATGTTTCTAAAGCCGTATTTCCTGATCTGGTCAAAATTATCTATCAATGTCTGGCTGATGAAATGAATCAGTCTACTACTTCTACTTTCAACGGTGGACAACTTCAAGCGTGCAAACTTCTTGATATTCAGCCTAATTCACTGACTGAGCAGAACTTACAATCTGCTTACCGAAAAAAGATGGCTGAGTTCCATCCCGATAAATACCAGAACTTACCTGAATCTGTTCGTCAGTTGATTGAAAGTCAGGCACAGCAACTGAATGAAGCAAGAGCTTTATTAAAAAGCTATTTGGACAATAACTGAAAATAAAGAATTTTTACTTACATATTACCCCAGTGAAGGCAGCCCTAAAGCGCCGTATATCCTCTATTTCAAGGTAATGATATGAATATGATAAAGAACAGCACTAACTCAACTAAAAAGATACCACCGTTATATTGGTTGTTAACTGTAGTCATGATGGCGGTGTTAATTGCAGGCGGTATTTTATTTAATCAACATCAAAAACGACAAACTGAACTTCAGTTAGCACAACTCGCTTTAGAACAATCTAAGGTACAAAATCAATCTGCCACAACACAAGCAGCATCGGAACCCGTTGAATCAGGTTTCACTGGAATTGAAAGTATGGTGGAAAACCCGGAATCAGAATCTGCTCATTCACAAGCTGAAGATGAGGTTGTTGCGGGGGCAATAGCCGCGGTTGATCAGGCAAAAGCACAAGATACAAGTCTAGGTAATCTCAGTTCAGAAGTTGATGGTGAGTACCATGAAGGGAAAACCTTAAGTTCCAATGCTTCTCGCTATGGATTAAAGCCAATCAAATCTGCTCCAGCTGATTTAAAGTCAACCATCCCGAATATTGATCAAATGTTAGCGTCACATCTCATGAATGTATGGGGCCGCTCAAGTCCAGATCAGGTGAGTAAACGAGTTGAAGGATGGAGCCAGCAAGGTAATACCATGACCTATCGTACTGCATGGGACTCTGACCGTTACCAATGTACTTGGTATGTGGTGAGTTGGGATAAGAACAGCAATCAAGTCCTTCACGAAGGATACCAGCCATGCTTTGGTCACTAATTAAAGCTGGTCTGTAGCATTCGTTTAATTATTACTTTACTTAATCAGAGAAAATACCATGAACCCAATCAAACTTATCGCATGTGGAATTTTAAGTCTTTCACTCAGTTCTATTGCTTTTGCTAAAACTGAGCAGATTACACTTAAAGCCAATGTCTATTACGGCGAAGAATCGGTGGTTTTTCCAACTACTAAAGGCGAAGTCATTTTAAATAGCTACGCTATACCAGCTAAAGTCGTTCCACAAGTTAAACCTTTTAAGAAGGGGCAATGTTTAGAAATCAAATCAAAACATGGTTTCTTTAAAGACACTGGAGATGGTCAATATATTGAAAGTATCCAACCTTGTAGCAAGAAAGGTTTAGCGACTCCAAAAGTAACTCGTTAATTTGACTTAATCTAAAACGACATAAAGCTCAATCAAACCACAAGCATTTGCTTGTGGTTTTTTTTATGCCTTTTATTGAGAGGAGACGACTATGCATCAATGTCCTTACTGCCATTCGAGACATCTGAAATTACTACGGCAGTCAGAACAAAGCCATCAAGGTGTATTTGCAAAACTTTCATCATTCTCCCCCATGTCTCTGGCAGCAGCCTGTATGCAATTGTCAAAACGTAGTCCTATTCACCCACTAGTCGGTGGCTTTGTTGGTTTAGTTGTAGGGGGCATGTTTCTGCTCTACGTCCAGCATCAAGACAATACAGTGTCCTTGCATTATCAGTGTGAGCAGTGTCTGCAACATTTTGAAATCCAGCAATCAAGCTTTTCTTAACTTCATCCCAAACTCTTAATCAAATTATTTAAATCACTTAATAGGAAAAACATCATGGCACATCAAGTTGAAACAATGGCTTTTGTAGGTCAAACCCCTTGGCATGGTTTGGGCAATCAACTCACTAGAAATCAACCTTTAGAAGTATGGGCACAACAAGCAGGGATGGATTGGCGAATTGAATCATCCAATGTCAGCTATATGACAAAAAATGAACGTGGACAAAACATCATCATGCCGTATGAAGATCAGAGAGTCCTTTATCGTTCAGATACTCATGCGCCGCTATCAGTGGTAAGTCAGCGTTATCAGGAGGTGCAACCGATGGAGATATTAAACTTCTATAAAGACCTGACAGAACAATCAGGCTTTGAACTGGAAACAGCAGGGGTATTGAAAGGTGGTCGTAAGTTCTGGGCACTGGCTACGACTGGACAATCAACAGCACTGAAAGGAAAGGATGTGAGTAATGGTTATATCCTTCTGGCAACAGCATGTGATGGGACATTAGCCACCACGGCGCAATTTACAAGTGTACGTGTGGTGTGTAATAACACCTTAGCGATTGCCTTACGTGGGCAGAATAGTAGTGCAGGTGTGGTGAAAGTTCCACACAGTACCAAGTTTGATGCTGAAAAGATTAAACAGCAATTGGGTATTTCGGTTCATGCATGGGACGAGCACATGTATGAAATGAAGCAGCTCAGCCAGCGTAAAGTCACCCAGCAGGAAGCAGCAGCTTACTTCGATGCAGTGTTCAATAATACAAACCTGAATATTGCTGAACAAGATGAAAGTATCATTCAGTTCTACCGTAATGTAGCTACGCCTAAACAAATCAACTCATCCAAAACCGACAATAAAACTGAGCCAAATGGACGTGCGATGTCTAAGGTCATGACCATGTTTAACGGGCATGGTCGTGGTGCCGAGTTAGCTTCAGCTAAAGATACGGCGTATGGACTGCTTTGTAGTATTACCGAGTTTGTTGATCATGAGCGACGTGCGATCTCAAAAGATCACCGATTAGATTCAGCATGGTTTGGGGTAGGAGCCAACCTTAAACAACGCGGGCTGGAACAGGCACTAAGAATGGTTGTATAAGTTATGATTATTTGTTTAAGTTTATTTATACATGAATTACAGAAAATCATGTAATTAATTTATAAAAACATGGGCAGATTATGGGGTAAGTAATTTTACCCCTATATTTTAAAAGATCTGAGACTCTACAGTCTTACACTACACTCTACTTACAATAGTAAAGCTTATGGAGTTAGAAAAAATATCAAGGATTGAACCAATGATGAAATCAAGCAGAATCAGATAATTTTTTTCATTTTACTTTTTTAAATTACTATATACCTAAGAGGTGGTCCCACATGTTTGAACAACTAAAAGCTTATTTATAAGTGATACTCTGCTCTAGTTAAGCTACCTTATTTTGTTGTGGTAGCTGGTCATAGTAAAACTCATCTGGAGTCATTTTGTCCAGACTCGAATGAGGTCGTTTCAAATTATAAAATTCAAAATATGCGTTTAATTGCTTCTTCGCATCCAAAACATTGCTGTAGGCTTTGAGATACACCTCTTCATATTTAACGCTCCGCCATAATCGTTCAACCATCACATTATCAACCCATCGACCTTTACCATCCATGCTGATTTGGATGTCATTTGATTTCAATACATCAATAAATGCATCACTGGTAAACTGACTGCCTTGGTCTGTATTAAATATTTCAGGTCGACCATATTTTTCAATAGCTTCATTTAATGTTTCTATGCAAAATGTAACCTCCATACTAATCGATACTCTATGCGCAAGTACCTTGCGGCTATGCCAATCAATCACAGCACATAAATAAACAAAGCCTTTTGCCATAGGGATATACGTTATATCCGTAGACCACACTTGATTACTGCGCTGAATAGCCAATCCTTTGAGCAGATATGGATATTTGCGGTGAGCTTGATTAGCCTGGCTTAAATTTGGTTTGCAATATAACGCATTAATGCCCATTTTCTTCATTAAAGTACGTGTATGACGTCGTCCTATATGATGTCCTTGACGATTCAACAAATCACGCATCATACGGCTACCTGCAAAAGGGTATTGCATATGTAACTCATCCATACACCGCATCAGCTTCAGATCTGATGCACTCACAGGTTTTGGGCGATAGTAATAACAACCACGGGAGACTTTCAGCAGCTGAGCTTGCTTAGATACTGAAATCTGAAGTGAGTCATCGATTAACTTTTGTGGTTGAAGCGGCCCAGTTTCTTCAACACACCTTCTAAAAAATCAATTTCTAATGCCTGCTCACCGATTTTTGCATGTAGTTTTTTTAGATCGATGGGTGGTTCTGTTGGAGCTTTTGATTGATCGAAAGCTTGCGAGGAAGCTGAAATCAGTTGATTTTTCCAGTCGATAATTTGGTTTTGATGAACATCAAATTCAGCACTCAATTCAGCAAGTGTTTTTTCTGCTTTAATCGCAGCAAGTGCTACCTTAGCTTTAAAATCATTTGAATGATTTCTTCTTGGTCTACGTGCCATAAAATACTCCATATATTGATGTTTATAACATCATTTGGGGAGCAAAATATCACTTATAAGTGTTGTTCAAATTTCCTGATCCACCTCT
>NZ_JAKTIJ010000002.1:0-1735 GCF_027855275.1 Acinetobacter sp. AOR12_HL
TCCAGAATTTCAACTGTCGCACCCGGCTCGGTGCTGCCTGCAATCGTCGCTGTGCCATCGGCATTGATGGTTACCGTGAAGTCAAAGGCCGGTGCCAATGTATCGACCGTAAGGCTCTCTGTTGCAGTCAGGTTGGCATTACCTGCCACGTCCGTAACAATACCTGCCGGTACGTTCACAACCACATCGCCTTCAAAGTCCGCAGCCGGTACCAGCGTACCGCTGAAGCTGCCATCGCCGTTGTCTACAAGGCCGGTCAATGTACCGTTAGCAATATCCAGCAATCCCTCAAGCGCATCTGCCGTAAGCGGACTACCATCAACCGCATTGACTGCTTCACCAAAGTCAATCGTGATTGCATTCGTTACAGGATCAATCGTAATCACCGGTGCCGGAGCTAGCGTATCAACCACAAAGCCGTCCGTACCATCGAGTACATCGCCTGTACCCAAGTTACCTGCAAGGTCTGTATAGGCACCGTCTGCAACACTGATGCTTGGAGCCGCACCACTGCCGTCAGCTGTAAACGTAGCTGTCCAGACATTCGGGTTGGTTGTACTTTGGACCAGATTGCTCAGCGTACCGCCTACTGGCGTGATGTCATCAATATCAAAGCCACTGACCGCCTCGCTAAACGTAAAGCTGATTGTTGTCGATTCAGTCGCAGTGAGTGCAGGGTCCAGGGCCGTAATCACCAAGCTCGGCGCTGTCGTGTCCACTGTCAGTAACAGTGCAGGACTCTGTACACTTTCATTACCTGCTGCATCAGTCAGCGTATAAGTCAGTTGATGTGAACCATCTGCCAGCGGAGTGGTAGGCGTTAGTGTACCTGTTACAGGATCATAACTTGCAGCTACCTTCTCACCATCAACATACAAGGTCGGAGTCTCACCTGCACCCGGTGCAGAAATCACAACACCCGGGGTCGTGTCATCTGTACTACTGCCTGATCCCTTGATTCCTTGATCAGGTCCAACATTGTCCAGATAGCCTGTTGGTGCAGAAGGCGTAATAGGTGCTGTCGTGTCAACTGTAATCACTTTTATAGTTGTATCGGCAATGTCTGTATTACCAGCAGAATCACGTGCTTCTGCACGAACAGATAAATCTCCATCCACAGTTACAATAATTTCTGCTGTTATGAACCCAGCATCCAAATCTGCCTGTACTACTGTATAGTTTATACCATTTACACTAATAATATTTCCTACAGCCGCATCACTACCTAAAGTAATCTGAGCAGTAAATGTCTTATCTGCTCCTAACTCATTAGCATTGAGAATATTATCGTTATTTATATCTGCTGGAATAGTGATTTCACCAATCAAGTCAACTGCTAAGGGATTAAAAATAAAACCATCTGCTCCATCCAGAACGTCACCTTTACCGGTATTGCCAACAATATCAGTATAGGCCCCATCAGCTACACTAATACTTGGTGCTACTGATCCACTTTGAGTAAAAATTGCTGTCCATGTATTTGCATCAACTTGAATAAAATTACTTAGTACACCACCGCTAACAACTACATCTGAAACTGAAAATTCACTAACGGGTTCACTAAATTCAAATGTAATAGTTGCAGCTTCGCCCGATGCGAGAACCAAATCAGATGTACTAATTGTCAAAACTGGCGCAGTTGTATCTACAGTAACTGTTATTGCTGGGCTCTGTGCACTTTCATTACCTGCTGCATCAGTCAACGTATAAGTCAGTTGATGTGAACCATCTGCCA
>NZ_JAKTIJ010000001.1:0-55448 GCF_027855275.1 Acinetobacter sp. AOR12_HL
TCGCCATGATCAGATAAATACCATAAACCTGTCTGATATTTTGATATTTCTTTTAGAGTATTAATCATTTGGCTTAATACATGGTCTGTATATACGATTGTATTATCATAACTATTTAGCAATTCGGTTTGCGAACAGCCCTGTATCGCATTCGTATCACAAGTCGGTTTAAAGGGTTGATATGCTTCAGGCGCACGCTTGTAATATGCAGGTCCATGACTACCCACCTGATGCAAAACAATCAAACGTGGACGATCATCATCTTTGGCAATAGTAGACAAATACTGCTTTAAGCTGTCAATGAGAATGTCATCATAACATTCGCCATCTTTACACCATTTTTTCTTTAAGTTTTCTGGAATCTGGTATTGCTCAACGCGATCACATGCACCTTTACAACCCGAGTTATTATCAATCCAAGTTACTTGGTAACCCGCACGTTTTGCAATATCTAGTAAACCTTCGCGGTGACTGGCTAATTGCTCATCATAATCTACACGTGGCATACCCGAGAACATACATGGCACAGAAACCGCTGTTGCCGTACCGCATGAGCTCACTTGAGAGAAGTTGAAAATATCTTGTTTAGAAAGCTCCGGATTCGTATTTTTTGCATACCCATTTAGAGAGAAACTTTCGGCACGTGCCGTTTCACCCACAACAAGTATCATTAACTTAGGGAGATTCTTTTGTACGCGCTGAACTTGATGAGCATCTTGTCCATATATCACAAGAGGCAGATTTTTCTTCGGAGCCTTCTTATGGTAGTAAGACATAAGCGATGAAATACTATTTTGCGGTGAAATCATCCCCTTTAAATCACGATGTTCACGAAATATTGCAGCAAAATCGACATAGTAGGTAAAAAGTAAAACACCGACCACGGCCAATGAAGCTACCAGTGAAAATACCTTCTTCAATAACAACCGTGATACTTTTTCTTGTTTAAATTTAACTTGAGAAATTAAAAAAATGGGCAAAATAACAAAAAAAACTGTCCATAAAACAAAGCGTAAAGAGATTAGGTCGGTAACTTCTGACACATCGGTCTGCACCATATTTTGAATTTGGTCGGGTGAAATAATGATACCCAATGTGTTTACAAAATAAGAGCTAAAGCCACCAATAAATATCAATAAAATTGCAAAGATTTTGGCAGTCCATTTCCAATTTAAGATTTGTAAAACCGCATAATAGGTAGCAACAAGAATTACGAGAGTAGCAGCTAAAAACAAAATAGCCTTTACTCCAAAATATGGAGTTAAAGTATGGACTTGATGATAAAAACCAATATTTAAAATTGCACCTAGCCAAATGGCTATAATGAGATTAAACATAAACAGGGAAATCTGTTTATTTCTTAATGTTGAAAAAAAATTCAGCATCGTGAGTGACTACAATCTTTTTAGGATGCTTTAATGTAGAAATTGAAACTTAAAAATGACTTAAATAAAAAATGATCTAATTCAGGGGCCTTATTTCATTATTATTTTTTAAATTTAACAAATAAAAAAAGACGAGGTTAAGTTTAACCTCGCCTTTTCTATTTTTAGCTAAAAATCGTTATTAGAAACTATATTTAGCCATTAAACCAACACGGTTATCTTTGTAAGACTTACCATCAAAGGTATCACGCTTACCGTTTACATACTCAACGCCTAAATCAATTGGTTTAACTGGCGTATAGATAAAGTTGATCCATGCTTGTTGAACTTTTTCATTTGCAGAGGCATTTAATCTCGCATAATCAGTGCCATCATCAGAGAACTGAGCACCATACGCTAAAGTAGAACGTAAGTTAGGTAAAATCTTATAAGTTCCACCCACTTGTACTGCTACAAATTCATTTTGCTCAATAGAATTCCCATCTACTGCGTATGGAGAGTTACTACCATACAAGTAACTATTATCACCCACAACATATGATGCGTCAGCAAAGAGTTTTAAAGGATCAGACACTTTAAAGTCAGTACCAACTGCAACGCCCCAACCAGTTTTATCATCATCTGCAAGTTGTGATTTATAATTTTCTACAAGAACACGAGCTGAAGCAGAACCTCTGCCTTCTGCATAGCCTTGAGTGATTTTAGCAGTTAATGCTGGTAGGCTATACTTAATACTATCACCTGTTACCGAAGTAGTACTATCACCTTTTTCAGCAGAAACAAATAATTGTGTAGTTGGGCCTAGTTTGTAGTTATAGCGTACTTGAGGTACACGTTTAGTACCACCACCAATGTTTGTCGAGAAGTCGATCATTTCTGGTGCATGGTTAGATAAGAAGTTTGAAGTCGTTTGACCAAACAACCAGTTGTTATAGGTTAAATAAGCATGGCGAATACGCAATGAGCCATTTGAATCTGTGGTTGAACCAGCAAAATCGACTTCGATTTTACCACCAACTTTGTCGTCTCCAACAGGTGTATTAAAATCTAAACCGAGGCGTGTTGTTTTAGCAGTCGCACGTAATTTATCATGTGTTTTACCGTCTGACTTACTTACATCACCAAAGTCGTTATCTGCACCTTCAATAATATAGTTAGCATCGCCACGAACAAAACCATAAAGGTTCACATCAGCGCCAGCTTTAGACTTAAATCCTGCTAATGGAGAAGCAGGTGCTGCCACAGGTTGAGGTTGCGCTTTTACTTCAGCTAACTGTACTTGCTGTTGCTGCTGTACTTGTTGCTGTTGTTGCTGTACTTGACGTTGTTCTTGAACTAATGCTTTTAATGCTTCAACTTCTTGACGAAGCTTTCGAATTTCCTCTTTATCAGAAGTTGCCGCATTTGCCCCACTCATCATTAAAGCTGTTACTGTAATAGCTAAACTTTTAACAACAAACGATTTACGATTAAGGAATAGATCCATCAAAGACTCCTAAAAATATATTTTATGCTGCCTGTCCATGCCAAGTTGACTCGTGTGACCATTAAGCACTAAAGAATCAACCATCCTCCAAATTTGATTGCATTAATTTTATTACCGCAATCAAAACCAATTTTAACGCTGGGTAAGATTAAAAATTCCGGTCCAAAAGAATCAGCATTTACTTTTTGGTTTACAGAACCTTTACCTTAACTTCATGTTGTAACGAATCCTACACAACTCTCTTATCTTATAGAATGATTAAATCATTATTTCATTATTCTTTTTTAGACTTTAGGCTAATATCCAATCTAAATGAATATTTTTTTGCCAGTCTTATTTGATTCACATGATTTTTCTTGTTATTTGCATCCACTTCTCTCCTTGCAGCTTCCTTTTGCTTTCCAAACAAGATGGCACAATTAATAAGCCATTTAAATAGCCAAAAATATACATTTTTAAAAGATTGGCTAAAAATATAAGTATGATTTTTTAGTGCAGCTTAGTTATATTTAAGTCTCTTTATTTCATCTACTTAATATTATTTTTTATACAGTTTTGGCAGCTTTCCATAAGTAAATAGGAATTAAAAAGAGTACCGCAATACTGACAATAGCTATCAAATAATGGAAATAACCAAGCGCATCTGCAATGACTCCACTAAAGCTATAAAGCCCTCCGCTGACTGTCGCCATGACTGAAACCTGAAAAGTAAAATCGGTACCCGCATAGTTTTTTCGACTGTAATGCATAACCAAAGTTAACATCACGACCAGTAGCATGGCAGCAAAGGCATCTTCCAGGGCATTTACGGCATAGATAAGCCATACATTTATCTTTACCTTTTGTTCATAAGCATAAGCCAAATACGCATAGCCCCCTAAACTCATAATTTTTAATATTGAAAAAACCATTAATGCTGTAGACCTAGAAATATGTTTTAACATCCAGCCAGCACTAAGTGCCCCCAATAAAGCAGCAACAGCCCCAAGCATGGTGATGTAAATACCAATTTGAGTAAAACTTAAACCCATATCCACCATTAAAGGTTTAAGTAATGGCCCGGCTAAACCATCTGCAACCTTAAAAGTTATAAGGACGATTAACCAAGAACGAAGTTCCTTATTTTGAGAGAAGTACCCCAAGTAAGCTTTAATCTTTGTAACTAGACTTGGTTGGCTATATTGATGAGGTGAATGAGAAGTATGAGATGGCTCTTTAAATAGTAAAATAGGTAAGGTATTAATAAAGACTAAAGCGGCTAATAATAGAAAAGTCGGCTGCCATGATAACCAGTCTAGGCACCATAACACGGCTCCCCCGCCCACAATAAAACCAAGTCGTGAACCTACAACTTGAAAAGTATTTCCCCAATGTTGCTGATCGTGTTGCAATAAATTGACCGCTAAAGCATCGGTCGCGATATCTTGAGTTGCGCCTGTTAAGTTCATAAATAACAGCGTAATAAAAAATATAAAGAGATAAAGAGGCTGATCTAAAACTTGTATAGGGAAAAAAGATAAAATACAAAGTACACCCACCGTCAAAAACTGAGCAGGTAAAATCCAGCTACGATAGTGACCTAAATGCGAGATGGCATGTCGATCTACCCACGGCGCCCAAAATATTTTGATTGACCAAGGCAACATGAGCAGCCCAAAACCACCAATATGGGCAAGAGATACACCTTGAGCTCTTAATATGACAGGTAAGGCATGCGTCATAAAACCTACAGGCAAACCTTGTGCCCAATATAAGGAAAAGAGCAAAAGATAAAGATTTTGCTGTCGGAACATATATACCTACTTTTATTTATTTGTGCGGTAATAACATGAAATACCATGCGTGGTCTTACATTTTGCCAATGAAGCGCAGATTTCAAAAGATTAAGATAAAACAAAGGATGATTTAAAACTTAAAAATATGGAACAACATTTCCCTAATCTACCGTCTCAAGTTCCCCAACGTGGTAATGCTTTAAGTCGAGCATTATTTAAAAAACTCTTTTTGGCACAAGGCTGGACCATAGAAGGTGAAGTTCCCAACTTTCCTAAAGCTGTAGCCATTATTTCTCCACATACATCCAATATTGATGGTTGGTATGGTTTTCTTGCCATTTTTGGACTCGGTATCCAAATTACGGTGCTAGGTAAAGACAGTTTATTTAAGCCACCTTTTAAACGGGTTTTAGATTGGGCGGGTGTTATTCCTGTAAAACGTGACTCGGCCAATGGTCTGACTGAACAAGTCGTTGCGACTATTCAACAGTATGACAAGATCTGGATTGGAATGGCGCCAGAAGGCACACGTAAGAAAGCAAAAAAAATGAAGAGTGGTTTTTACCATATTGCTGCAAAAGCCAATATTCCTATTGTGATGTTTTCTTTTGATTATGACCGTAAGACTATTCACAGCTTAGGCTATTTAACTCCAAGCGGAAATTATGATGAAGATCTCGCCAAGATTTTTGAACGTTATGAAGGAAAAATATCACCGAAAAATCGTAATTGGCTTGCAGAGCCTTTACAAAATCTTGTGAAAAAAACCTAGCAAAAATTGAACGAATCTGGTCTGATGGGCCATCTTAATTTATCTTGCCATAGATTGTTTTTCAAAGATGAAAATTGCTCAATTTGCCAGTATCGGATTTATCTTTTTAGCCCTATTCGGCTGTGATAAGTTCAGCAAAACACCAACACCGACCACTTCAGTTAAAGCGCGCGAACCAGTGATTGCACTTGCATTGGGTGGCGGTGGAGCAAAAGGATTTTCACATATTGGTGTCATCAAGGTTTTAGAATCACATGGTATTAAACCGAAAATTGTTACGGGTACAAGTGCCGGTAGCTTCGTAGGCAGTATCTATGCCAGTGGACAAACGCCTTATCAACTCCAAAATCTTGCGCTCAAATTGCAAGAGTCTGATATCCGCGATTTAACCCTGAATCGCCAAGGTATTATTCTTGGGCAAAAGCTACAGGACTATGTTAACCGTAACGTAGGCAATAAACCGATTGAGAAATTCCCAATTCGTTTTGCAGCGGTAGCAACTCGTCTTGATAATGGCCAAAAAGCAGACTTTATTAAAGGTAATGCAGGACAAGCTGTTCGTGCATCATGCAGTATTCCAAATGTGTTTGTACCAGCAACCATTGGTAAGCAGAAATATGTAGATGGCGGATTGGTTAGCCCAATTCCGGTCAAAACAGCACGTGATATGGGTGCTGATATTGTGATTGCAGTTGATATTTCTGCACGTCCGGCAGGAAACCGACCTGCGAATATGTGGGGATTGCTTGATCAAACCATTAATATTATGGGTCAACAAAGTATTAATGAAGAGTTAAAGCAAGCTAACGTGGTGATTCAGCCTAAAGTTGGGCACTTAGGTACACTCGATTTAAAATCAAGTAATGAAGCTATTTTAGAAGGCGAAAAAGCTGCTCAAGGTCAAATTCGCCAAATTGAAACTGCAATTGCAAATTTCAAAAAATCTCCAGCCGCATTTAAGCCTGCACCACGTCCTAAATTTTAATTGAGGTGGTTTTTTTCTATCCACACTCTCCATCATCTGCTACAGTGGTAAAAGTGATATGAAATAACTTTTACCCATCATAAAGACATATAAAAGAGCAGATCTATGGAGTTTGTTGTAGAACCTTGGCACTGGTTTGTATTGGGTATCTTACTTATTCTTTCTGAGCTGATTCTCCCTGCCTTTGCCGCTCTCTGGTTTGGTATTGCAGCCATAATGGTTTGCTTTCTCTATTGGTTATTTCCAGATATCAGCCTTACTACTCAAATAGTGCTGTGGATTGTGTTATCGGTGCTATGTACCCTTCTCTGGTTTAAATTTATTAAGCCTTTATCTATTGATAAAACTAAAGCAGGTTTACCTCGAGAAGCGACTATTGGGCAAATTGGTATGGTGATTCAGACCGAACTTGCTCATGACCAAATTATTGTTCGTTTCCCTATGCCTATTTTAGGGGCCGATGAATGGAACTGCCGAAGCACCACCCCTGTTAAGGTCGGTGATCGGGTTCGAGTCATTGATATTTCGGGTAATGACTTAATTGTTCAGCCCCACAGCACTTCATAAACATTAAAGATAAAGAGAGGTTATTTTCATGCCAGTTGGTACTATTATTGTTTTAGCCTTTTTGGCTTTTGTTGCTGTTACCATTTTTAAAGGGGTACGTATTGTTCCTCAAGGTTATAAATGGATTGTTCAGCGTTTAGGAAAATATCATTCTACGCTTAATCCGGGGCTTAACTTCGTTATTCCTTATATCGATGACGTGGCCTATAAAGTCACCACTAAAGATATTGTGCTTGATATTCCATCACAAGAAGTCATTACCCGTGACAATGCTGTATTACTCATGAATGCCGTGGCGTATATCAATCTGACTACACCTGAAAAAGCGGTGTACGGTATTGAAAACTATACATGGGCCATTCAGAACCTTGTACAGACTTCACTACGTTCAATTGTCGGTGAAATGGATCTAGATGATGCCCTATCTTCACGAGATCACATTAAAGCTAAACTAAAAGCTGCGATTTCTGATGATATTTCAGATTGGGGTATCACTTTAAAAACAGTAGAAATTCAAGATATTCAGCCATCTTCCACCATGCAAGCTGCCATGGAAGCTCAAGCCGCTGCTGAACGTCAACGTCGTGCTACAGTTACCAAAGCTGATGGTGAGAAACAAGCTGCAATTTTAGAAGCAGATGGTCGTTTAGAAGCATCTCGCCGTGATGCCGAAGCGCAGGTTGTTTTAGCAGAAGCTTCTCAAAAAGCGATTGAAATGGTAACAAGTGCCGTAGGTGATAAAGAAATTCCTGTTGCTTACCTGTTAGGTGAACAGTACGTCAAAGCAATGCAAGAGATGGCGAAATCAAGCAATGCCAAAACTGTTGTGTTACCTGCCGATGTTTTAAATACAATTCGTGGCATTATGGGAAAGCATAATTAATTTAATTGCTTCAAATAAGACATTGAAATCAAAACGGTGACAATCATGTCGCCGTTTTTCTTTTATATTATTGGTTGTTTAATCTTTTCTGATCTTTCAAAGGAAGCTTTTTTACGACCAAGTCATAAGAGTCGCGAATCAAATCCCGGAGAAAATCGCTTGTTAAATTTTTATGCGGTTTAATCGAAATCCAGTGTTTTTTATTCATGTGATAGCCGGGAATAATAAATGGATAGAGTTCCTGATATTCCTGACTTTTATAAGGGTCACATTTGACATTAATCATTTTTACGCCAGACACTTCCACTGTCAGCATAAACATTTTTTCTAAAATTTTAAAAACTTCATACTCTGGACCAAATGGATGAGTTTGCTCACTAAAAGGGAGATTACGCGCCGCCTCTATTGCGAGTTGATGAAGCTGTTCACCATTCATTCTTTTCTCCTGTATTCATTAAGTATGAATAGAAGTAGGAAGATTGATTTATGTTTTTATTAATTAGTACGAGCTAACAGGAATTGTGAAATCTCAACTAATTCTTTTGCATTTTCACCGAAATGCGCTAAAGCTTCGAAAGCTTGATCATGCAATTCTTTAGCATAAATCTGTGCTTGCTCTAGTCCCATTAGAGCAGGATAAGTCGATTTTTGTACTTGTTCATCTTTACCAGCGGTTTTGCCTAAAGTTTCAGTACTCGACGTAATATCCAAAATATCATCTTGGACCTGAAAAGCCAGTCCAATTGCTTGTCCGTATTGGCGCAATTTTGGAATTGCCTGATCTGTACCCGAGAAAATTGTCACTGCACCCATCATAATGGCAGCCTGAATAAGCGCACCCGTTTTATTACGGTGAATATTCTCTAGTTCGTCTTGAGAAATTTGCTTAGCTTCGGCTTGTAAGTCTAAAACCTGTCCACAAACCATTTTAGAACTAGCTGTAGCTAAAATTTGAATTTGCTTTAAGACAATTGCAGCATCCGTTCCCTGCCCTTGTTCATCAAACAAACGGCTACCTAAAACTTCAAAAGCCATTGATTGTAAAATGTCACCCGCAAGTAACGCGGTATCTTCACCAAATGCAACATGACACGTTGGCTGACCACGGCGAAGCAAATCATTGTCCATACAAGGCAGGTCATCATGTGCTAAGGAATAACAATGGATGAGTTCAACAGCAACCGCAGCACGGCGAGCAGCCGCAAAATTTGGATTATCTTGTAAAGAAGCTGTAGCGTAACACAAAGCCGGGCGCACACGTTTTCCACCGAGCATAACTGCATGGTGTACAGCGCTTTTTAAAGGTTCGGGAATTGAAAATGCAGCCAGTGTCGTCAATAAATCTTGTTGAATACGTTGTTGAGCTTGTTTTAAAACATCCGCATTAACTTGAGAGAGTGATGACACAGTCGCCTCGTAAAATCAGTAGAGAAATTTTATTGAATGTGATGAAACATTCATGTGTTACATCATACACGATTCACTGTAAAAAGTGCGTGATGAGTTATAGATGTCAGAAGTAAAAAGCCTCTCTAGGGTAGAGAGGCTTTTCATTTAAATGACTTTTAGAAACTGTCACCCGGAACGCGTACCCAACCTTCCATTAACACACGCGCACTACGACTCATAATGGCTTTTTTCACCACCCATTGGCCATTTGTAAGTTCAGCTTGGGCACCAACACGTAATGTTCCAGATGGATGTCCAAAACGTACTGCTTCACGTTCTCCACCACCAGCCGCTAAATTTACTAAAGTGCCTGGAATCGCAGCCGCTGTACCAATTGCTACCGCTGCTGTTCCCATCATGGCATGGTGAAGTTTGCCCATCGACAAAGCTCGAACGAGTAAGTCGACCTCGTTCTCTGAAACGTTTTTACCGCTTGAAGCTGTGTAATTTTTTGGTTTAGAGACAAAAGCAATTTTTGGTGTGTGCTGACGTGCGGCTGCTTCTGAAATATCTTTAATTAAGCCCATCTGAACTGCACCATAGGCACGAATTTTTTCAAAACGTGCTAATGCTGCTGCATCACCATTAATATGATCTTGTAATTCAGTACCTTCGTAGCCTAAATCTTCTGCATTTAAGAAAATGGTTGGAATACCAGCATTAATAAATGTGGCTTGAAAACTACCAATCTCTGGAACATCTAATTGGTCAACAACATTCCCTGTCGGGAACATATCACCGCCCTCTTCACCATCATCGGCAGGGTCTAAAAACTCAATTTGAACTTCAGCAGCAGGGAAAGTTACCCCATCTAGTTCAAAGTCTCCGGTTTCTTGAACCTGGCCATTGGTGATAGGTACATGCGCAATAATAGTTTTTTGAATATTTTTTTGCCAAATTCGAACAGTACAGAGGCCATTTTCAGGAATACGATCGGCATCAACCAAACCATTTGAAATCGCAAATGAACCAACCGCAGCTGTCAAATTACCGCAGTTACCACTCCAATCTACAAAAGCTTGATCAATTGAAACCTGCCCAAACAAATAGTCGACATCATGATCTGGCTGTGTACTTTTAGCGAGAATAACGGTTTTACTAGTACTCGAGGTCGCTCCACCCATTCCATCAATTTGTTTTCCATAAGGGTCTGGGCTACCAATGACACGTAGCAAGAGTTGATCTCTTGCTTGACCTGCAACTTGAGCTTTTTCCGGCAAATCATCAAGTTTAAAGAATACACCTTTACTGGTTCCACCACGCATGTAAGTTGCTGGAATTTTAATTTGCGGTACGAAGCTCATATCAACTGTTATCCTTACTATTGTGTTTTTATATCTCAAAACAAGCAGACTTGTTTAGTCATTCGCTTCATCTTAAATCGTTTTATGATCAAGAGATAGCACTCTACTTTTATACATCAATCGTATTGACGCGGGTTTATTTTGGAAATTTCAATTCATGCCTGCAATGACCGAATAAAGCAAAATCATAAGAAAAAAAGTCTATCAAAAAATATATTTTTGGAAGATTTTTCAACCAATTTAACACGATTAAAAGCAAGTTTATGATTTTAAATATTTTTTATAGTTACTTTACAGTCATCCCTTGTTCAATTGTAGTCTAGGCTAAAATAAATCCATCTATTAGAATAATTTACTTATTCATTGTGAGTGAAGACCTTTGACCAACGAATCTTCTACACTTCAACGAGGACTAAAAAATCGACATATCCAATTAATTGCTATGGGTGGAGCAATTGGTACCGGATTATTTTTAGGCTCGGCGCAAGTGATTCAATCTGCGGGACCATCCATTATTTTAGGATATGCCATTGGTGGCTTAATTGCTTTTTTAATTATGCGCCACCTGGGAGAAATGATTGTTGAAGAACCTGTTGCAGGATCGTTCAGCCATTTTGCGTATAAATACTGGGGGAAATTTCCCGGATTTTTAGCTGGATGGAATTATTGGATGCTCTATGTTTTGGTTGCGATGAGTGAACTCACCGCGGTAGCCAAATATATTAATTACTGGTGGCCTCATATTCCAGCATGGACTTCTGTCTTATTTTTCTTTGTCGTGATTACGGCAATTAACCTAACAAACGTCAAATTTTATGGTGAGTCCGAATTCTGGCTCGCTATTATTAAAGTTGCTGCGGTTATCTCTATGATTGTTTTTGGCCTTTATTTGCTATTTACAGCAGATGTAGGTTCAAGCATTTCGTTTAGTAACCTTTGGTCTCATGGTGGATTTTTTCCAAATGGCTTTAGTGGCCTCTTCTATATGTTGGCTTTCTTGATGTTCGCCTTTGGTGGTATTGAACTAATTGGTATGGCCGCGGCAGAAGCAAAAGATCCGAAAAAAACCATTCCAAAAGCAATTAACCAAGTTGTTTTCCGTATCTTGATTTTCTATATCGGTTCACTAGCGATCTTACTTTCATTAGTGCCGTGGAACCAATTAGATCTAGGCGGACTCGATAAAAGTCCATTTGTTATGATTTTTAGTCAAATGGGTATTGGTTGGGCTGCACACTTACTGAACTTTATTATTTTAACCGCTGCTCTCTCTGTTTATAACAGTGGGATGTTTGCAAATAGCCGTATGCTTTACGGTTTAGCTCAACAAGGCAATGCACCAAAAATTTTCAAGAAAGTAAATAAACAAGGTGTACCTGTACCAGCAGTTTTGCTATCGGCATTACTCATTTTTGGCTGTGTTCTTTTAAATTACTTTGTACCAGAAGATGCTTTAAGCCACTTAATGTACATTGTTGTTGGAGCACTGGTATTGAACTGGGCGATGATCAGTATGACTCACCTCAAGTTTAAATCAGCAATGAAAAAACTCGGTCAAAAAACTCACTTTCCTGCACTTTGGGCACCGTTTAGTAACTATCTGGTTTTAGGTTTTATTGCTGTAGTACTCTACATTATGTGGAGTCAGGGCTTTAAAGAATCAGTGATGATGATTCCTATTTGGATCGTTCTCATGTTTATTTTGTTTAAAGTACTCAATGCCAAAGAACAGTAATCTAAAAGCTTGTACTTAAAACTATAAAAAGTCATTGCCTCGGCAATGGCTTTTTTGTTTATAATCAGAAAATTATGCGCCCTTAGCTTAACTGGATAGAGCAGTTGCCTCCTAAGCGACCGACGTGGGTTCGAGTCCCGCAGGGCGCACACTTTTAGTGAATTAATCCTTCACTTCAGCCAGCAATGTTTCAGCTGCAAGTTTGCCTAAATTATTAGAAGCAAGCGGACTATCGCCCGTTAACAATTTACGGTCTCGATGACATTGACCAGTAATGCCAGTGTTCAAAATCTTCACGCCGAGCTTTTCAAGGTTTTCACCGACTAACCACGGTAAAGCTCCAGGCATGTAACCAATATCAATATTCGCTCCCTTATCGAACGAATCAGGGAATACACAAATTTGATAATCTTTAAAAATATAATTCTCAGGCTGTTCATCTACTGCGGCAGCCAGTAACGAAGCTGGACCATGACATAACGTAATAATAAATTTGTCTTGTTCAACTGCCCATTTAAGAACTTTCTTCACTTCAAGGCTATGCGGAATCTTCGCTAATACCCCATGCCCCCCCGGAATAAATACAGCCGCATATGGAGAGTTTTCACCGACTACATTTTCTAAAATATCGGCAAGTTTTAACGGATTTTTTAATTTATCTGCATATTTCTGGAAAGTATCTAATACTACTTGTTCTTGCTTTGGCATTGCCCACATTTCAAGTTTGGCTGGATTACCTGAAAGTGTCGCAACATCAATTTCAAATCCGGCATTATCTAAATGGAACATTGGCAAAAGCATTTCTACTGGATGGTTTCCGGTAGAAAAGAACTTACCGTTTTGCATCTGGATATAACGTTCATCAGTTGCAATCATTAAAACCTTTTTATTGCCCGCATACGGCGTTGGATAGGTTGTGCCATCGTAATCTGTTTTAGGAGAAGTATATTGACTCAGTGAATATGGTGATGGGAAGAACGCATTATCTTCAGCTAAATCTGGAGTTGGATTTTTATCATTTGTTGCTGGGGTATTCATGGTTACCATCCTTTAGAATTGAAGAGCGAAATAACAGCTTTAAGACAGTTATTATTTCTTAGTAAATGTATATTCAGATCAAGAAACAGGTGCAACAAGCCAATAGAATTTGGCAATTTTTATATAGAAATAGGCACAATTAATAATTATAAAATTTCAGTTTAGGCAAACATGTCATTCACCTAAACTGTCACAGATAAGATTAAGCATTCATCTCTAAAACGATCTTTCCAATATGGTCGCCCTGCTCCATACATGCATGAGCACTTTGTACATCTGAAAAAGCATAGGTTTTATAGATTTGTGGTAAACACTTGCCTTGCTCCAATAACGGCCACACATGTTCATGTAAAGATTGAGCAATCTGTGCTTTTTCTTGGCTATTACGCGCTCGCATCGTTGAGCCTGTAATCGTTGCGCGTTTTAAAATCAGTTTTTGTAAATCAAATTCTTTTGCAATTCGACCTCCCATAAAGCCAATAATGACAAGTCGGCCATCACGTTTTAATAGATTTAAGTTTTTCTGAAAATAAGAGCCACCCACAATGTCCAAAATAACATCAACACCTTGTTCTTGAGTATGGTTCAAAATTTCCTGCTCAAAATCTTGGGTTTTATAATTAATTGCTGTGGTTAAGTCAGAGAGTGCTTCAACTTTATCTTCACTACCAACCGTAGCAAAAGTTTTAATCCCTAAAGCATGGCAAATCGCTAAAGCAGTGGTTCCAATCCCACTTGCACCGCCATGAATCAGGGCAGTTTCATCTTTCTTTAAACGGCCAATATCAAAAAGATTTGCCCAAACCGTAAAGAATGTTTCTGGAATCGCAGCAGCTTGAGTAAATGATAAATTCTCAGGTATTGGCAATACTTGAGTTGCAGTTACCGCACAGTATTCTGCATACCCGCCACCATTGGTTAAAGCACAAACCTTGTCCCCGACTTTAAACTGTTGCACTTGCTCACCCACAGCAACCACTACTCCAGCGACTTCAAGTCCAGGGATTTGAGTAACCCCTTTAGGCATTGGATATAACCCCATACGCTGTAAGACGTCAGGGCGGTTAATTCCAGCGGCTTTAACCTCAATTAAAACTTCATCAGCTTGAGGTACCGGAACATTTGAATCTTGAAGTTTTAAAACCTCAGGTCCGCCAGGAACCGTAATTTCAACAATTTTCATGGTTGTCGGAAGATTCATTGATATGCTCCATGTTTGGTTTATATTTAAGACGTGTTGATTTACTTTAGTTTGTTGATAATTTAGGTGGAACTCCAAACAGCCGCTTAAACTCTCGACTAAACTGTGAGGCACTCACATATCCTACCTCATAGGCAGCTTCTGCAACGCCCATTTGGTTATTTAGGATTAGATCACGTGCCTTATGTAACCGAGTAATTTTGATGTACTGTAATGGAGAATAGTTGGTAACTTTCTTAAAAGCTTGATGAAAAAGCGAAACGCTCATTCCTGCTTGTTTAGCCAACTCCTGAACCGTTAAGTTACGATAATAATCTCTTTGAATAATTTCACAAATTGTATAAATCACTCCACTTCGGCTCATAATAGCCGAAAGGTTCTGGATAAAATCACCACCACCGGCTTGTAAAACCCGATAAATAAGTTCTCGTTTCACCTGCTCTCCTAAGATTGCAGTATCTTGCTTGGAACGAAGTAAGTTCAACAAGCGTAAAGCAACATCAGATATAACCGAGTTCATTTCAATAATATTTAAACCACAGCTCAGTTTTATCTCTTTGTTATCAAAATCTTCTATAAGTGGTCGCTGCTCTTTATCCATTTTAGCCGCCAGCTCGGCCATCATTTGAGGTTCAAATTTAATCGCAATTGCAAGCATTGGTTCACGCTCAACCAACGTATCGCAATCAAAAGGAATAGCAATTGAGATAAATAAACACTGGCCTTGTTGAAACTTAAAAATATCTTTTCCGATATAAGCTCGTTTTACACCCTGAATGACTAAAACAATGGAAGGCTCTTGCAATACAGCAACCGGCTGTGTGGAATGATCTACCCTCATCAGGGTGATATTTGAAATATGAGTGGGATATAACCCCTCTTGAGGAGCCAAATACAAAAAAGCCTCTACCAAACTTTTCGTCAAGTCATTCTGTTGCATTGCTTTATTTTTTACGGGCTATTTAAGATTTACTATATCAATCAAACTAAAAGGAAAAAGTATTTCTTGGTAGTACTTTGTATAAATAAGCAAGTTAAAGCTATTTTTAGGCATAAAAAAACCTAGATTTCTCTAGGTTTTTTATCCTTAACCTGACTATTAAGCAGATAAGTTAAAGAACATAGCAGCAATTAGGATAATTACACCTAATACAATTCGATACCATGCAAATACACGTAATGTATGACGCTCAACGAAGAGTACGAGTGCTTTTACAACCAATAAAGCAGCAATAAATGCCGCAACAAAACCCACTCCAATATTAACCATATTGTCTGAAGTCAACACATCAGCATTTTTAATTAGGTCAAATGTTGCTGCACCTAGCATGGTCGGCATTGCAAGGAAAAACGAAAACTCTGTTGCAGCTTTACGAGACAAGCCTGCAAACATCCCGCCTACAATTGTCGCACCAGAACGAGAGGTTCCAGGAATCATCGCAACACATTGAGCCAGACCAACTAAAAGCGCCTGTTTAAACGTGATCTTGGTCGCATCATCCGTTTTATGTTCAAATTGTTTAGATTCAACCCAGAAAATAATAAGCGCGCCGACAATCAGAGCAATCGCAACTACAATTGGGCTAAATAAAACACTTTTAATAAAATCTACAGCTAAAACGCCAATAATCACTGCCGGGAAAAAAGCAATTAAGACACTAATGGCAAAATGGCGTGACTCGACATCACCACTAAAAAAACCTTTGATTAAGTTAATGATTTTCTGACGATATAACCAACACACTGCCAGAATAGCACCTAACTGGATCACTACTTCAAAGACACGACCACCATCTGAATGGAAATCGATAATATGACCAAATAAAATTAAATGACCAGTACTCGAAATAGGTAAAAATTCAGTTAAGCCTTCAACAAAGCCTAGAAACAGTGCTTTTATAACTTCAAAATTTTCCATAACTTGCTCAAAGAAAGTTAGTTAATCACTAGAACGATCTAAAATTTATTTTATTGCCACAGTTAGCCTTTTATTTAGCTCAACACATGTTCAATATCAGATCATTTCTAGCATTTGTGGTTATTGCCTCTAGTGAAAGGCAGTTTATTTAAAGTGCGATAATGTATCACATCATAATGACAAACTTAGGTTAACTATCGTAAAAAGATAAAACTTGGTTAAAAATGGCCAAATTTTCTTTTGTTATAGATAAGTCTTTTACAATAGATGAGTTTAGAAAATCATCTTAAAAAGTCCTTAAAAAAACATGTTATTATTCCAATTAAATACAACTCATATCAAAAATTCAGACTGAATGAAAAATACCAAAATTAACGCACGTCATCTTATTATCGACCTCTTTCTTTCTTCTGCTTATCCTCAGCTCAGTATCAAACAAATTTTGGTTGCAGCTAAACTTTTTAACTTAAGTGAAAATGGTATTCGAGTTGCGACAACACGCTTGTTAAATGAAGGTATGATCCAGAGCGTAGAACGCGGAATCTATCAACTTTCTCCATCTGCAAAAGATTGGGCGAAAGTTATTCTCAATCGTAAAAATGGAATTAAACAAACTAAAGAATGGCAGCAGCATTATCTTGCCGTGTTTACAGGAACCTTAGGCCGCATAGACCGAACAGCACTAAAAAAACGGGAACGTGCACTTCGTCAATTTGGTTTTAAAGAATTGGAAACTGGTATTTACATCCGCCCAGACAATTTAGCTTATAGCTTTGAAAAAACCTGTGATGAGCTTGTTTTAGCAGGGCTAGAGAAAGAAGCAAAAATTTGTATTATTCAGCATGTCGACTCAACAACACTTAAGCAAATTTTTTCTTTATGGGATACCAAACAACTCGAAAAAAATTATGAAATGTATAGCCGAGATATTACACACTGGCTTGAAAATTATGCTCACTCCCCTTTAAACGATGCAGCAGTCAAGGCACTTCTTTTAGGAAGGGAAACAATTGCCTTACTCATGAATGACCCATTATTACCAGAGCCATTTGTAAATGAATCTGCTCGTAATCAATTTGCTCAAGATGTACAGCAACTAGATGCAATTGGCCAAAAACTTTGGAAAAAAATATATGAACAGGAATTAAATTTATAGCCATCTGATTTATTTTTTTACAAACAAATATTTCACTTTTTAAATTTTTATGACTATATTTGTAATATAAAATATGGATACCAAACTCTAATTTGGGAGAATAAAAATGAATGCACAGGTGAGTGTTACCGATCTATTTAGCAGAGAAGAAATACAAGAGCTTACAGAACCTTCAGATACATATGGCGCTTGGGCCGTTGTTAGCACATGGGCTGTTATTGGAGGAACATTTGCCAGCTTAATTATGATGTGGGATTACTTACCGAGTTGGGGGAAATTATTAGCATGTATGCTTGCTCTAGCTGTTTTAGCTGGCCGTCAGTTATGCCTCGCAATTTTAATGCACGATGCATCCCATAAAAGTTTATTCAAAAATAAGAAAATAAATGATTTCGTTGGAGAGTGGCTATGTGCCCGCCCAATCTGGAACGACCTACAAAAATATCGTGTACACCATGTTCGTCATCACGCAAAAACATCTACACCAGATGACCCAGATCTTTCTTTAGTTGCAGGCTTTCCTGTCAGTAAACAATCTCTTACTCGTAAATTCTTACGCGACTTAACCGGTATAACAGGATTAAAGTTTAGCTTAGGCCGTGTGTTGATGGACCTTGATGTCATGAAATGGACTGTAGCCAATGATCAAATCTGGTTAGACCGCAGTGATAAAAATTTCGTTGAATATGCAAAGAGTATTGCAAAAAACAGTACAGGCGCTATTGCAACCAACCTAGTACTTTATGGTGTTTTAAAAGCTTGTGGTCAACAACGTTTTTATTGGTTATGGCCTTTGGCTTATTTGACACCATTTCCATTATTTTTAAGAATTCGTTCAATGGCAGAACATGCAGGTATGCAAACCAGCAATACTGCTTTAACTAACACTCGTACCACACGTGCAGGTTGGATTGCGAGAAGCTTTGTAGCTCCTATTCACGTCAATTACCATATGGAACATCATTTAATGGCGTCTGTTCCATATTTTAAATTACCGCGTATGCACAAAATATTAAGAGAACGTGGGCATGTGCCCACCCCACCGAGCTATTTTGAAGTAATTCATACACTTTCATCAAAACAAGAGTTAACAAATTAAGATAGGGTTAGAAGACCACTTTCAAATTTGTGGTCTTCTTGATTATTCACGTATCTCTAAATTTTTTAGTTTTAATTGAGTTTGATAATACTTCGGTGTTACACCCATCCAGCGTTTAAAAGCGCGGGTGAAATGGGGTGTATCGGCATAGCCTAATCTTAAAGCCACAGCTTCAATTGACATTGAACTATTTTGCAAAAGATCTTGTGCATATTGCTTTCGAGTTAAATCAACTAATGCTGAGAAACTTGTATTCTCTATTGCCAAATACCGCTGTAGGCTACGTTCTGATATATTCATCATTTGGGCAACTTGCTTAACTTTTAATATTTCCCCCTGACTATTGATCAATAATTTTTTTATTACTTGGCTAATTTCTGCTTTCCATCCACTTCGTAACTTCAATTTATCAATATCTTTTTTACACTGTGCTTTCAGTAAAGGTGCCAGCATAGGATCAGCCGTGAGTACAGGCTGCATTAAATATTCTTTTGGAAAAATCCAAATATTATGTTTTTGCTCAAATAAACAACTTACGCCTAATTTATCTTTTATTTTTGAAAAACCTAGTGGTTCGGGCATATTCAATTGCACTGTACCTAAAGAAGATAATCCTGTTAGATGTTTTGCGATGTAAACAAAACCTAACAACAAAAAAATAGTCGCATCTGAACTTAATTGAAAACTTTTTAAAGGTTGATGAATAGACCAATAAACATCGTCTTGCTCTTGCTTTAACTCAGGTTTAAAAGCATCACAACGCGAACCAATAAATTGTTCAAGTATTTTTAAAGCCTCCTCAAGATTTGCAGACACCATGGCCGCCATACCGACAGAACCATAACAAGAAGCTTTCATTTCCAATGCCAAATAACCTGCTAATGCTGGCTCATGAGTGAGTTGAATCGCATGCTCAAGTAAGTTATTTAAGATATTAAACTCAACATACCAATACGGTTTTTTTAATTGTTCCGGTGTTACTCCACTACCCTCTAAAAACTGCTCACAAGAGATACCTCTGCGCTTAACGATCTCAGCTAATAAATTAATATAAGTTCCGGGTAATTCTGGAGTCATGAGCGGCCCATTAGAAAGCGTAATTGTGGCGTTAAATGGTAAAAACTGTCAGTTCATGAACTATGCCATGCTTTTAAATTCAGGCATAGTCACTTAAGACAAACTGACTTAACTCTCCGACATTCCACTAAAAACTAATCTTATCTTTAAGAGTAAAGACACTATGAATATCCTGATTGTTCATGCTCATCCAGAACCTCTGTCTTTTACAACTTCCCTAAAAACGACAGCACAGCAAACCTTTAAAAAATTGGGCCATCAAGTAGAAATTTCCGATTTATATGCAATGCAGTTTAATCCTGTGGCCTCTAAGGAAGATTTTTTAGAACTCAATCAACCTGATTATTTTAACTATGCATTAGAACAGCGGAATGCCACAAAACAACAACTTTTGTCTCCTGATATTCAAGCAGAAATTGACAAAGTAAACCGTGCCGATCTAGTAATCTTGAACTTTCCGCTTTATTGGACTTCTGTTCCAGCAATTTTAAAAGGCTGGATTGATCGTGTATTTGTCTCTGGACTTTTTTATGGGGGTAAGCGGTTTTACAACCATGGTGGCATGGCAGGTAAAAAAGCAATGCTCTGTTTAACACTCGGTGGTAGAACACATATGTTTGGGGAAAATTCTATTCACGGACCAATTGAACATTATCTATCACCGATTCAACGCGGTACTTTGGCTTATACTGGCTTTGAAGTTCTTCCCCCATTCATTGCCTACCATGTACCTTACATTAGCCAAGAAGCACGTGAAACTATTCTTGAGGACTATGTCACGTATCTCACTCACCTTGACCAACTTGAACCTTTAAAATTTCCTAAACTTGAAGAATTTGATGAAAAGTTATATCCCCTCTAATGCTATGTTTTAAATCTAAAAGGCGCGATAACCGATTTATTTTCTATTTCGGTTATCCCTTAAATAAAGCAAGCTTAAATCCAGCAATTAATTCCTCAAAAAATTTGACCAAATAGTAAAGGAAATACTCTCAATTTTTATCAAGCAAATAACAATATAAAACCGAATCAATAATATACATGTGTAGAGAAACTAGACATATCCATTAAAAATGATGACCAATACTCATTTCATAATCAATCAATTCATATTTTTACAAAAAAATCTTTGACCATTTTTCTTGGATTTATGACAAAAATGTCATAAAAACAAGCAACTTTAATAATAGATAAAAAATATAAATATCAATTATTTAAATTAATTAAACAACAAAAATATTCCTTCATATTTCATTCATTATTGCCATTTTTTGTATAAAAAGTGAGTACTCTGCAGTTCATAGAACAGATTTACTCTTAGTGTAATTATGCTATTTTTGTTACATGGAGTTATCAATGCTTTGAAACTTGTAATTCAAAGCACTGAAGGCAACACAGTTTAAACGGTTTAACTCTGTTACTTTTAAAAAAATGTCTTGAAGTTCAAGGAAAGATTAAAAATGAAATTAAAACATCTGAGCACTGCAATGATTTTAGCAACGCTGCCTGCAACTGGGGTTTTTGCAGCAGCTTTAGATCGCTCTGGACAGTCAATGTCTGCGTTCTTCCAACCTGGCAATTACTTTGAAGCAGGTATTTCTGTTCTAGATCCTGATGTAGCTGGTAAAGAAGCTGGATCTAGTGCCACACGTCGTGATATTGGCGATATGGCGAATGACTACTACTTCCCAAGTGCTGCATTAAAATTACAAATTAATGACCAATTTTCTTTCGGTCTACTCTACGATCAACCATTTGGAGCAGATGCAGAATATTCAGGTAATAACGTATTCGTTTCGAATCCAGGCAGTGATACTATTTTAAGTCAAAAGGCATTAGGTGACTTAGCAACCAGCTCAATTCAGAAGTTAGTTCAAGCATCTGGATCAGCATTTACACCAGCTCTTATAGAGGTGACGAAGGTTACTGGCGGTGACCCTACAAAACCAACTCAAACAGAGATTTTAGGTGCATTACAACAAGTTGCTGCCGGAGGAAATACAACTGTAGGTGCAGGACTGACAGCACTACAAAAAACCCAAGCTGCTATTAACGCAGCAAATAATTATTTAGGTACTGGTGGAACTAAAGTTAAAGTTGATACACAAAACTTATCTTTTGTATTTGGTTATCAACCAACTAAAAACTTCAATTTCTACGCAGGTCCTGTATTACAAACAGTTAAAGGTAATGTAAGTTTACGAGGTCAAGCTTATAGTCTTTATAATGGTTATGATGCAAGTATTAAAGAAACTACAGGTGCTGGTTGGTTAGCAGGTGCTGCTTATCAGATTCCTGAAATCGCACTTAGAGCATCTGTAACTTATCGTTCTGAAATTGATCACAAAGTAAATATTGATGAAAATTTATCTATATTAAATTTCCCTGGTCTTACTTCAGTATTGGCTGGTTTAGACGTTCCAGCATCTAAACTTCAAGCAATTAATTCATCTGGTAAAACTACAATCACAACACCACAGTCTGTTAACCTTGATTTTCAGACAGGTATCATGGCGGATACAGTTGCATTTGCCAATGTACGCTGGGTGAATTGGAAAGATTTCTCAATTCAACCATATAAATTTGGCAAAGTCTCAGAAGCTGTAGGTGGTCTTGTTGGGCGTCCAAATGGCTTCAACCTAGTTGAATATTCTGATGACCAATGGTCTGTGAACGCTGGTGTAGGCCGTAAACTTAATGATAAATGGGCTGGTAATGTTTCTGTAGGTTGGGACTCTGGTGCAGGTAATCCTGTAACAACATTAGGGCCAACAGAAGGTTACTGGAACGTAGGTTTAGGTGTTCAATATAGCCCTACTCCACAAACTTTCATCGCTGGTGGCGTAAAATACTTCTGGTTGGGTGATGCCAAAGCTCAAACAGGCGCGCAAGCAGGTAGCGATGAATATGTTGCAGATTTCTCTGATAACAACGCTATCGCTTACGGTTTAAAACTTGGTTATAAATTCTAAGTTTCAAAAACTAATCTAAATAAAAAAGGCGCTATAAGCGCCTTTTTTATTGTCCATTTGTTCTTTCTTAAGCAGGAATATTGCGCTGTGAAACTGAACGGATTGCTTCTTTTAATGCATCATAACCATTGATTGCAGGAAACTGCGGAAACTCTGCAATAACATTTGCAGGCGCATCAAACAAGAAACCATGGTCGGCTTCACCAAGCATCGTTGTATCGTTATATGAATCACCTGCTGCAATCACACGGAAATTCAAACCATGTAGTGCTTTAACCGACTCACGTTTTTGGTCAGGTTGGCGAAGTTTATAAGCTGTAATCATACCATTTTCATCTGTCTCTAATTTATGACAGAAAATTGTTGGCCAGCCTAACTGTTTCATTAAAGGATGGGCAAACTCATAGAAAGTATCCGACAAAATGACCAATTGGAAATGATTGCTTACCCATTCAACAAACTCTTTTGCACCTGGTAGTGGCCCCATCTCGGCAATAACTTCTTGGATGTCTTTTAAGCCTAAACCGTGTTGTTTTAGAATATTCAGACGCTGAGTCATTAAAACATCATAATCCGGAATATCACGAGTTGTTGCTTCTAGTTCTTTAATCCCTGTTTTTTTTGCGAAATTGATCCAGATTTCAGGAACTAAAACTCCTTCAAGATCTAGGCATACGATTTCCATGAATGCTTCCAACGTTGGTTAAAAATTGCTGTATCATACCACTAAGATTTTCAGTTTTGCGTTGTTATTGATCAAATCAATTTTATTCATAAGGATCGAAATTAAAGTGCTAAGCAATTTATTCACTATCCTTTAGAATATTTTTCATAACTCAATGCGCCCAAGCCTTTTGCCAGGAACACCCATGACCGTTATTCCGACTATTGATATCGTTGATGCTCTCGCGGCTGAATATGCAGCTAAAAGTCCGCGCGAGATTCTAGAACTTGCATTAAGCCAACAAGGTGAGATTGCAATTTCGTTCTCTGGAGCAGAAGATGTAGTCTTAATTGATATGGCTTCACGTTTAGGTAAACCTTTCCGTGTTTTTAGTCTTGATACAGGCCGTCTACACCCTGAAACTTATCAATTTATTGAAACTGTTCGTAAGCACTACAATATTAATATCGAGATTTGTTTCCCTGATGCGGAAGCTGTGCAAAGCATGGTGAATGAAAAAGGCTTATTTAGTTTCTTTAAAGATGGACATCAAGAATGCTGTGGCATTCGAAAAGTTCAACCTTTACGTAAGAAACTAGCAACCTTAGATGGCTGGATTACAGGTCAGCGTAAAGATCAAAGCCCTGGTACACGTACTGAAATTCCAGTGGTACAAGCTGATGCAGGCTTCTCTGGTCCGGGTAAGCAACTCATTAAATATAATCCGCTTGCCAACTGGTCTAGCGCCGATGTGTGGAGTTATATCCGCATGATGGAAATTCCATATAACCCTCTACACGAGCGTGGTTTTGTTTCGATTGGTTGTGAGCCATGTACACGTCCAGTACTTCCAAATCAACATGAACGTGAAGGCCGTTGGTGGTGGGAAGAAGCAACACAAAAAGAATGTGGCTTACATGCAGGTAACTTGAAAAAATAGTTCGGTATAAAAAAACCACTGATGAATCAGTGGTTTTTTTTACAGTTATATCTCGTACACAAAGTCATATTTAATCTGTAATAAACGCTATATACTAAATTTACGGTTCTATAATTCTAATAAGAGCTCAGTTAAGGGCTTCTTAGAAAAAAGCATGAGGCACAACGAGTTATGCGTCCATTACACCCTATTGATTTTATTTTTCTATCACTAGAAAAAAGACAACAACCGATGCATGTTGGCGGATTGTTTTTATTTGAAATACCTGAAAATGCCCCTGAAACTTTCGTTCATGATTTAGTAGAAGAAATTCGCCAATCTAAAAGTATTCCTGTCCCACCCTTCAATAATCGTTTAAATGGTCTATTTTGGGATGAAGATGAAGAGTTCGATATCGACCACCATTTTCGCCATATTGCCTTGCCTCATCCTGGCCGGATTCGTGAATTACTAGTTTATATTTCCCAGCAGCACAGCTCTTTAATTGATCGTGCAAAACCACTTTGGACGTGTGACATTATTGAAGGGATCGAAGGCAATCGTTTCGCGATGTACTTTAAGATTCATCATGCCATGGTTGATGGTGTTGCAGGTATGCGCTTAATTGAGAAGTCATTGTCAAAAACACCACAAGAAAAACATGTGGTTCCACTTTGGTGTGTAGAAAGTAAAAGAACAAAACGCCTAAAAGTACCAAAACCAAGCACAAGTAAGATCAAAAGTATTTTAGGGGGTATAAAATCACAGCTTGAGGTGACCCCTAAAGTCATGCAGGAATTATCGCAAACCATTTTTAAAGAAATGGGTAAAAATCCTGATTATGTCTCCACCTTTCAGGCTCCGGTTTCAATTTTAAATCAACGTGTAAGTGCTTCACGTCGCTTTGCAGCTCAATCTTTTGAATTAAGCCGTCTTAGAAAAATTTCTAAAGCGCTTGGTGTAACGATCAATGACGTCGTACTTGCTGTGTGTTCTGGGGCATTACGTGAATATCTGATTAGTCACAACAGCCTGCCTAAAAAGCCTCTTATTGCCATGGTTCCTGCTTCCCTACGCACAGATGACTCTGACGTGAGCAATCGTATTACCATGATTTTGGCAAATTTAGGAACCCATAAAGACCAACCTCTAGAGCGGCTCGAGATCATTCGTCGTAGTATGCAAAATTCAAAGCAACGCTTTAGCCGCATGACCGCGAATGAGATTTTAAACTATAGCGCTGTTGTTTATGGTCCAGCTGGACTTAACATCATGTCTGGGATGCTTCCTAAGCGTCAGGCATTCAATTTAGTGATTTCCAATGTACCTGGCCCACGTGAGCCGCTTTATTGGAATGGGGCGAAATTAGATGCACTCTACCCTGCTTCTATTGTCATGGACGGGCAAGCGCTCAATATTACAATGACGAGCTATCTGGATAAGCTTGAAGTAGGTTTAACAGCATGTCGAAATGCTTTGCCTAAAATGCAAAACCTTTTAACGCATCTTGAAGATGAAATTCAACGGTTCGAAGAAATTATTGAAGAGAAACAGCTGAAACATCATTCAGCGAGTTAGGAAAAATTAAGGGGCTTTAAAATGGCCCCTTATTTTTTAATTGCGCGGCACTGGTTAAGCAACTGATGACATACTGAACGAATCATTGCAGTTGTGATTGGTACTTCTTTACCTTGGTCATTCAACATATAGCAGCTATTGACTGGCGTGCTTTCTAAAACATGTTTAAGACCGTTGCTAATTAAGTTTTCACTTACATTCATGGGTTATACCTCTTATTGTTTGCTAAGACGTTTAATAGGGAGAACGTCTAGGGCTACTGTATGTAAGTAGTATTTAAAATTCATGAATGAAAGTAAAATTTCAGTTGTAACAAGGATTAAGCGATATCTTGTTACAACTTTAACTTAAAATGATATCGTATTGCTCTTGCGTATATAAATTTTCGACCTGAAATTTAATAACTCTGTTGATAAAATGCTCTAAATCCGCCACTGCAGGTGCTTCTGCTGTTAATAATCGGTCAATCACGGATGGATGAGCAACGACAGTAAAGCCACTCGTAGACTCAAATGCACGGGTGTAGCGTAATATCTCTCGAAATATTTCGTAACACACTGTCTCTGCAGTTTTGACAAAACCACGTCCCTGACACGTTGGACACGATTCACATAACAAGTGTTCTAATGATTCACGTGTACGTTTACGTGTCATTTCTACCAGACCAAGTTCAGAAACCTGTGTGATTTTGGTCTTGGCATGATCACGTTCAAGCATTTTTTCAAATTGACGCATCACTTCTTCACGATGAATCGCTTCTTGCATGTCAATAAAATCAATAATGATAATGCCGCCTAGATTTCGTAGTCTAAGCTGACGCGCAATCACCTGAGTCGCTTCCATGTTGGTCTTAAAGACAGTGTCTTCAAGGCTACGGCCACCGACATAAGAGCCTGTATTGACATCTATTGTGGTCATCGCCTCAGTCTGGTCAATCATTAAATAACCACCAGACTTTAAAGCAACGCGTGTTTGCAGTGCTTTTTGGATATCTTCTTCAACGTTGTAAAGATCAAATAATGGACGCTCACCTGGGTAATGAATCAGGCGACTTTGCATATTCGGAACAAACTCATCTACAAACTCACGCAGTTTTCCATGAATCTCTCTCGAATCGACATAAATCTTTGCGGTTTCTTCACTTGCCAGATCACGGATAATTCGTTGCGGCAGGGGTAGTTCCTCAAAAATTAAGGAAGGTACTGCCACATCAACTTGCTTACGCTGAATATATTCCCATAACTTACTGAGGTAGCACATATCTTGTGCAATTTCGGCTTCATCTACCCCTTCAGCAGCAGTACGAACAATTACGCTACCGGGTAAATTATGCTCCGCCTGAATGCTCTCAATAATATTACGTAGCCGATCACGCTCTTCTTCAGACTCAATGCGCTGAGAAACACCAATATGGTTACCATATGGCATAAGAACTAAATAGCGAGAAGGAATTGAAAGATCTGTGCTCAGGCGAGCGCCTTTAGTACCGAGCATATCCTTCATCACCTGAACGGTAAGAATCTGCCCTGGATGAAGTAGTTCAAACACATTTGGAGTTGGCTGTGAACGTGGCCAAACCATATCATTAATATGCAAAAAGGCCGTTCTGGATAAACCGATATCAACAAAGGCCGCTTGCATACCCGGAAGCACACGTACAACTTTACCTTTGTAGATATTGCCTACAAGTCCACGTTTAACTGTACGTTCAACATACAGCTCATTAACAGTTCCATTTTCGATTAATGCCACCCGACACTCCATAGGTGTGACATTAATAAGTAGTTCTTCTGACATACATAAACTCAAAGCATTATAAAATTTTTATTAAAGAGTCAGAGGGACTGTTAATGTAGCTTTGTCCATTGTTCATCGACAATGCAATTCAATCAAGAATTATCAACAACCCCTTATGTCTTCACTCTTTTGAATAACTGTGAAAATTCGTACAAAGGAAGCCCTACCACATTACTATAACTTCCTTGAATTTTGGGAATATATTGTGAAGCAATTCCTTGAATTGCATATGCACCGGCCTTCCCTACAGGTTCTCCTGTGGCCCAGTAATCTTCCATATCTTGCGTAGTTAAAGATGCAAACTCAACTTGGGTCTGCACCACCTCACTTAAGATTTGTTGCTGTGTTGCAATACAAATTCCGGAAAATACATCATGCCAACGACCAGATAATTGTTTCCAGATGTCAAAAGCATGCTGCTTTGAGTCAGGTTTACCAATAATCTGACCATCCAGACCAAGGCTCGTATCTGCTGCAATAATCACTGAATCTGGAAAAATGTTTAATACAGCCTGGGCTTTTTCTCTCGCTAAACGCTCTACATATTGATGTACCAGCTCACCTTCATGAACAGATTCATCAATATCAGGGCTATAGATTTCAAAATTTAAGCCCAGTTGTTGCAACAACTCTCTCCGACGCGGAGAACTAGAAGCTAAAACTAAATGCGCCATTTTGCTAAACAATAATAGACAACAGGCCAGGTTAAGATACTTGTCATCAATGGTTGCCAATGTCGAGCAATCGAAAAATGAATGCCCCCCATCGTTTGAGTCACCCACATAAATGCTAAGTGAGCAATAATCACCAATGTAGCAATTGTCCATAAATTACCAAAAGTCAAAATACGGCGTTCGCGTATTAAAAATCGGGTAATAAACGTGACAATAACAAAACTCAGTGCATTTAATCCTAAAGGTGCATCAAGCAATAGATCTGTAAAAATCCCCATACCAAATGCGAACCACACCCCACACCATGTTGGCTGGCAAACAACCCAAAACAACATGATCATAAGCATGAACAATGGTCGCCAGCCCGAGATGTCGTAAGATAATGGATAGATCATGAGGACAGACCCTACGATTATAGAGAGAATAATTCCCCATAATGGATCTTTACGCTTCTCACGTTTCAACTTAGCGATCGGCATATGGTTGCTCCTTCGCTAATGAGTCAGAGAAAAGTACAACAACATGATGACCAGTTGCTAATTGTGCTGCTGGTGTAACATCAATTTCAGCAAACTCACCTGAATTATGGCGACGGATTTTAGCCACCGTCCCCACGGCATAACCTGCTGGAAAATGCTCACCTAAGCCTGAACTTAATACTTTATCGCCGACCTGAATATTTGCACTCGTTGGCACATATTCCATTTTCAAACGGCCTAAATCACCAGTACCCGAGACAATTGCACGCATACCTGTACGCTCTAAACGAACAGATAGAGAATGCTCTTTGTCAGAAAGCAGCATCACACGTGAACTATGAGGATATACATTGATAATTTGCCCCATAATCCCTTTATCATCCAGAACCGTTTGACCAACTTTAAGATGATCCATTGCACCACGGTTGATAATGATAATGTGACGAAGCGGATCGGCATCTGTCCCAATCACTTCCGCAATTTCCATACGACCATCAATAATTAATGGTGTATCGAGTAAACCACGTAAGCGGGTATTTTCAGCAGATAATTCAGACAACTTCTGCAAGCGGACCTGAGCCTGTAATAGCTCAGCCTGCATTGCAGTGTTTTCACGGCGCAGTTGTGTTTCAGATTTAGTTTGTTGATTCAGCCATTCTCTCGACAGTACCGGATAACTTGCAAGTGCATAAATTGGATTATATGCAGCGTACAAGACATCCCTTGCTGGCTGAATTACATAAGGCATGCGCCAATCAAAGAACAGCACCACCAAGCATGTAATGACCGCAATAATGAACGAGCGGAAAGATGGCGGCTGTCTTGAAAAAATATTCGGTTGCACCGCCTAATCCTTAAACTTAACCGACGAAAAGCATGTCATGGTTCGGGTTGTCGAAGAATTCCAATACTTTACCACCACCACGGGTTACACAAGTAAGAGGGTCTTCAGCAACAACAACTGGTAAACCGGTTTCTTGAGCTAATAATTTATCAAGGTTACGAAGTAACGCTCCACCACCTGTCAACACAATACCGCGCTCAGCAATATCAGAAGAAAGTTCAGGAGGAGTTTGTTCAAGTGCAGATTTCACCGCGCTTACAATACTTTGTAACGGGTCAGAAATTGCTTGAGTAATTTCGTCAGAAGTTACGGTAATTGCACGAGGTACACCTTCTGCAAGGTTACGGCCACGTACTTCAATTTCTAATGTCGTACCATCAGAAACAGCCATACCAACTTCTTTTTTAATAATTTCAGCTGTGGTTTCACCAATTACGCAACCGTGAGCTTTACGAACATAATTGATAATTTGCTCATCAAATACATCGCCACCAATACGTAAAGAATCAGCATAGACACAACCTTGCAATGAAATAATTGCAATTTCAGTTGTACCACCACCAACATCCACAACCATAGAACCACATGCTTGTTCAACTGGCATGCCAGCACCAATTGCAGCAGCCATTGGCTCTTCAATTAGGCGTACATCACGAGCACCCGCATTAAATACGGCTTCGCGAATTGCACGGCGCTCGACCAAAGTTGATTTACATGGTACACATACAACTACACGAGGTGCAGGTGGGAACAAACGTTTTTCGTGAACTTTACCAATAAACTGATTCAACATGGTTTCAGTCACTTCAAAATCTGCAATTACACCGTCTTTCATTGGACGAATTGCAGAAATATTCGCAGGTGTACGGCCTAGCATTTGCTTAGCATCTAGCCCTACAGCAGCAACAATTTTTTGTGAACCACTGTGACGAATTGCCACAACTGTTGGTTCATTTAATATAATGCCGCGGCCTGGTGCATAAATAAGTGTATTTGCTGTACCTAAATCAATGGCTAGATCCGGCGAAAACAAGCCAATTAGTCGTTTTAGAATCACGGTTCGTTCTCAGTTAAACTTTCATGTGGATGCAAGGTGGCAACTTTAAACTAAATGTGATGATTTGAACAAGTCAATCGCTTATTATAACGCACGATATTTTGAAAATTTTTAATACTGATTAGGTGATGTTATGTCTACATCGGATGCACAGCATTCAGCAGATTTAAATGCACAAACAGTTTCAGCAATCGCCAATCTTGCTCGATTGTCGCTCAATGATACGCAATCTGCTGAATATGCTCAAAGTCTAAATAAAATTTTAGGCATGATGGAAACCTTAAAAGGCATTGATACGGAAGGCGTAGAACCTTTAAAGAGTCCTTTTGACAATCCTCAACCTTTACGTGCTGATGTGGTAACTGAAAGCAATCATCGGGACGAATACCAAGCAGTTGCACCTGCAACTCAAGATGGTTTGTATCTTGTTCCTCGCGTGATTGAATAACTTTTAATCAATTAACCCATCCTCCCTATTTTGAATGTAAAGAAATTTTACTCATGACTGATTTACATCGCTTATCAATTCGCGAACTTGCTGAAGGCTTAAGCCAAGCGAAGTTTTCATCTCGCGAATTGACTGAACATTATTTAAAACGTATTGCTAAAATCGACCCGCAAGTTAAGAGCTATGTGACGGTTACTCCAGAACAGGCACTTCGCGAAGCCGATGCTGCCGATGCCGCATTAAAAGCTGGCAATGCAACTGCTTTAACGGGTATTCCTCTTGCCCACAAAGACATCTTTTGTACCAAAGGTATTAAAACCACTGCTGGTTCAAAAATGCTCGATAACTTCATTTCACCTTACGATGCAACCGTTGTTGAAAAAACTAAAGCAGCTGGTCTGGTTACTTTAGGTAAAGTGAACATGGATGAGTTTGCGATGGGCTCAACTTCTGAGAGTTCATATGTAGGTGCAACGAGTAACCCTTGGGCACTTGACCATGTTCCTGGCGGTTCATCTGGTGGTTCTGCTGCGGCTGTAGCGGCTGATTTAGCACCATTTGCTACAGGTACCGATACAGGTGGCTCAATTCGTCAACCTGCTTCTTTCTGTGGTTTAACAGGCTTAAAACCAACTTATGGTCGTGTATCTCGTTTCGGGATCATTGCTTATGCATCATCATTAGACCAAGCAGGTCCAATGGCACGCTCTGCTGAAGACTGTGCTTACCTGATGAATGTAATTGCAGGTCACGATGCTAAAGACTCAACTTCGGTTAAAAAAGAAGTCGATGATTACGTTGCAAACCTAAATAACACATCTGTAAAAGGCTTACGCATTGGTATTCCTAAACAATACTTTAACGTTGCAGGTTTAGATGCGGACGTAAAAGCACGTGTTGAAGAGTCTTTGAAAAAGCTTGAAGAAATGGGCGCAACGCTTGTTGAAATCGACCTCAACATGACTGAAGCATATGTACCAACGTATTATCTCATCGCGCCAGCGGAAGCATCTTCTAACTTGTCACGTTATGACGGTGTTCGCTACGGTTACCGCTGTGAAAACCCAGCTGACTTGATGGATCTTTACAAACGTTCGCGTTCAGAAGGCTTCGGTCCAGAAGTTCAACGCCGTATTTTAATTGGTACATACGCACTTTCTGCGGGTTATTACGATGCTTACTATGTAAAAGCACAAAAAGTACGTCGTTTAATTCAACAAGACTTCTTAAAAGCTTTTGAAAATGTAGATGTAATTGCAGCACCTGCTGCACCAACAACTGCCTACAAAATCGGTGCATCTTTAGACCCTGTTGAAATGTACTTAGGCGATATCTATACCATCGCAGTGAACTTAGCGGGCTTGCCAGCGATTAATGCTCCTGTTGGTTTTGATAAAGACAACTTACCAGTAGGTTTACAGTTAATCGGTAATTACTGGTCAGAATCACAATTGTTGTCGATTGTTCACCAATACCAACAAAACACTGACTGGCACACCAAACGTGCGGCAATTGCTGAGGAGAATGCATAATGGCTGAAGCTCAAAAGTTGAAATTGATTGACGGTTGGGAAGTCGTTATTGGTATTGAGATTCATACTCAGCTTGCAACCAATTCTAAAATTTTCTCAGGTTCATCAACTGAATTTGGTCAAGACCCAAATACACAAGCGAGCCTTGTAGACTTGGCGATGCCGGGTGTATTGCCGGTTTTAAATGAAAAAGTGGTTGAACTCGCAATTCGTTTTGGTTTAGGGATTGATGCTTACATCGACCAAGCTTCAGTATTTGCACGTAAAAACTACTTCTATCCTGACTCTCCAAAAGGCTATCAAATTAGCCAAATGGATAACCCGATTGTGGGCTTGGGCCATATCGATATTCAGCTTGAAGATGGTACGACTAAACGCATTGGCGTAACTCGTGCTCACCTTGAAGAAGATGCGGGTAAGTCTGTGCACGACCAATTTGAAGGTATGTCTGGCATTGACTTAAACCGTGCTGGTACGCCTTTGCTTGAAATCGTTTCTGAACCGGACATGCGTTCGGTTGAAGAAGCTGTTGCCTACATCAAAGCAATTCACACACTAGTACGTTGGTTAGGTATTTCTGACGGTAACATGGCTGAAGGTTCATTCCGTGCGGACTGTAACGTGTCTTTACGTCGTCCGGGACAGCCATTCGGTACACGCTGTGAACTTAAAAACCTCAACTCATTCCGTTTCATTGAGCAAGCGATCAATGTAGAAATTGAACGCCAAATGGAAATTTTGGAATGGGGCGGCGAAATTGACCAAGAAACTCGTTTGTTCGATCCAAATAAAATGGAAACACGTTCTATGCGTTCTAAAGAAGAAGCGAATGACTACCGCTACTTCCCTGATCCAGACTTGTTACCAGTAATTATTCCAGATGAGCAAATTGAGGCCATCAAAGCAACTATGCCTGAGTTGCCAGCAGCACGCCGTGCACGCTTTATTGCAGACTTTGGCGTAACTGAATACGACGCACACGTACTTACGCTCTCACGCGAAATGGCGGACTTCTATGAAGCTGTTGTTGCTGCGGCTGGTGGTGCGAAGCAAGGTAAAATTGCTGCAAACTGGGTAATGGGTGAATTCTCTGGTGCTTTAAACAAAGCGGGCCTAGAGTTAACAGACTCACCTGTTTCTGCTGAACAGCTTGGTGGCATGATTGCGCGTATTATTGACAACACCATTAGCGGTAAAATTGCTAAACAAGTCTTTGGCTTTATGTGGGAATCGGAAGGTAAATCTGCCGATGACATTATTGCGGAAAAAGGCTTAAAGCAAGAAACTGACACGGGTGCAATTGAAGCAATCATTAAAGAAGTACTTGCAGCCAATGAAAAAATGGTTGAAGAGTACAAGTCTGGTAAAGAAAAAGCCTTTAACGGTCTTGTTGGTCAAGTCATGAAAGCTTCTAAGGGTAAAGCTAACCCTGCACAAGTAAATGAATTAATGAAAAAATTGATTGGTTAATTTCATTAACTAACTCAACAAAAAAGCCTCGATTTATCGGGGCTTTTTTATATGACCTACAAGATACACTTCGACTAAAGAATATTCTTTTTTCTAAAAAATCACATAACGGCTGTGCTAATTTAAATTAAAAATTGAAATCACTTATATTTTAAAAAGAGGGATAAATCATGTCTAAAAAGATTTTAATGTTGGTCGGTGACTATGCAGAAGACTATGAAACTATGGTTCCTTTCCAGTTCTTAACTGGTTTGGGTTATACCGTGCATGCTGTTTGCCCAAATAAAAAAAACGGCGATCATATTGCGACGGCTATTCATGATTTTGAAGGTGAGCAAACTTATAGCGAAAAACGTGGCCACAACTTCGCGATTAACTATGATTTCGATGCCGTTAATACCGAAGACTATGTAGGTTTAGTCATCCCAGGTGGTCGTGCGCCAGAGTATTTACGCATGAATGAACGTGTTGTCGAAATTGTACGTGAATTCGATAGAGTGAAAAAACCAATTGCAGCCGTATGCCACGGTGCTCAGTTACTCGCTGCAGCAGACATTTTAAAAGACCGCCTCTGCTCGGCTTATCCAGCATGTGCAGCCGAAGTAAAATTAGCAGGTGGGCAATATGCAGACATTGCTGTAACTGATGCCGTTACCGATGGACATTTAGTAACGGCTCCGGCTTGGCCTGCACATCCAGCTTGGTTAGCACAATTTGTGAAAGTTTTAGGCGCTAAGATTAGTATCTAAAAAGATTCTTCACCCCAAATACAATAAAGCCTGAATTTAGATAGCAGGCTTTATTACTAAAATAGAAAACTAGATTTTTATCTTGTAATTCCTAATTTATTCCAAATTTCTGGTGTTAAAAACGTTGTCACCAATTTATTTAAATCGATATAGCGTAATGTGCCCTGCAACTGCTGTTTAACGGCTGGGTCCTTAACAATATCTTCACCCGCACTTTGGCCTAACTGCTGGAAAGCCTCCCCAACTGCCTTCACACCTTCAGCCTGAATTACAGCTTTGGTCTGAGCAGAACATTGCTCTACAATTATCCGCTGTAAAACCTGAGCCAGTTTTTGATCTAACTGATCTTTTTGCTCAGGCGTTACATTACTAAATGCTTTTAAATCAGGATGAGCTGCTAAAGCTGTAAATGTCCATTGGAGCACTGTGGTTTTATCCGAAGCTGTCGTTGCTTTAACTAAACAATCACTGAGCTGATCAACTGTTGGACCAGCCATCGCAATTTGTGTTACACCCAGTACAGTCGCCGCCACACATATTGAACGGCTCAGATGTGAAAACTTACGGCGAGCAATAGCATAAAGATGACGTGACATAGGTCTAGCTCCAATAAACAATCTGTTCTTTTTATCACAGAGTCACTAAAGTTACCTGTTATGACTCTGTAACCACAAAGTAGTCATTTCACCACAGACTCTATTCGATCAAGCTCCCACACTCCACCTGCTGCCAAGCCTTTACACATACCCGTCCACATATCCTTAGTATGCACAAAACTCTTGCCGTCCCATACCCATTCTTCACTTGCCCAGCAATCTCCAATGCCTCGTCCCTTTTGAGCACTACTAATAATACCGCTATCAAAATCTGAGGCGGACTCAGTTACAAACGCGGCCTTACCGTTTAAAGACTCATCGAGTACCCATGCCCCATACCCTTCGTTATAAGCCCCTCTCCAACACAATGTAGTCGCCAGAACTTTCTTATTGGTTAGTTTATATAGCTCAATTTTCTGTGGTTCGGTTCCATCACTGTTACCACCATAAATACCTTCACAAAAGCCGTCTTCTTTCGGATTCGGTTTAGCAGCCATCAAACTACGGTGTATTGCTTGGTACTGTTTATTTTTAGGCTGTAAAGTTAAATAAGGTTTGGTTGAAGTCTTAATACGCTTCACAACTAGTTTTGGTTCAGGCATAAGCACTTGATTTTCATTGGCACTGCCCTTTTTAACCAAAGCACCAATAGTCCCTATACGCTTCTGAAAATCATCCATCTTTAATAATACGGCAGTCATCCCAGCATCGGAAACTTTCCATTTATGCTGCGCATTTTTAAATACAATTTCAGTCTTCTGTTTGGACTGCTGTAGTAGAGCATTGACTTGCGAGCTGTTTAGCTTACCCATAATTGGCAGCTCAGTACCATCTACACCCACCATACCTAAATCTTTGCCATTTATATAAAAATGGATATTTTTAAGCTGGTTTGCAGGTATGCTTTGTTCATAGTCAGACAAAGCAAACTCAATCTGCACAGGTTGTTTTGGGCCTGCTTTACGTGTTAATAAAATTGAAGCTGGATTATCACCATTTTCTTCGTTTTGATACCCTGCTGCCTTACAGGTGCCCGTATTACTGCAAGAGATTTCCCACTCTTGGTGAGAAAATGAAATACCTTTTATATCTTGAGCAAAACTATAAGAACTTATTACTGCCAAACAACAAATTGAAAGCATATTTTTCATTTTTTCATGTCTCTACACGTCTGTTTTATTATGAAGTTAACAACAGTGTTAAATTTTGAGTTACCGCCTAGTTTAAAAGAATATGTTAGATTTATATAAGATTTAAATTGATTACTTTCTAAAAATGAAAAAACTAAATTTTTTATTATGGGCAACATTAGTCAGCCTAAATTCAACTGCTTATGCAGAAGTAAAAAGCTTTACTCCTCATTTCCCCAAATTTTATAACTCTGCTGCAACCCGCAAAGCAGACAATCAATTCTATGCTCTTGGAGAGGCAAAATTTTTAAACGGCGTTGTAGTCCCTTTTTATGGCGTTACGGCACAAAACCCAATAGAAGATGGTTTACTTAAAAATTTTGAAAAATGTACGCTTAAAAGCTGTAGTTTTAATTTTAAACTTGATGCTCAACATGCCAAGCAATTAAAGCTTCTTGCATTACCTGAAGTAGGTGTAGTACTTGTTCCACGTAACTGGCAAGATATTCAAGCAAATGCAGGCGCAAATGGAACTGGTTTTGCTCTAATCATGAGTCCAGATCAAAAGCAAGCGATAAAGCTTTATGACTCTTCATTTTGCGTTGGATGTGGATTACCCAATGCAACGCTTTATTTTCCTGAACTATTAAAAGAAAGTCTTGAAAATGAATATGGTGGTTTTAAAGACCCTAAAAACCTTATCAATATTGTTCATCCCTCTAAAAAAGTCGCTTTTTTTAGCTACCAAATTCCTCAAGTGAACAATAAAACCCATGGTATTGCCAAGTATGATGATGAAGACACTTTTAACTATAAAGAGATTCAAGTCACCTTAGATAAGTCGCAGCAGTTTCTAGTTGGCCCTATCCTTAATTTTTATAACGCAACCCATTAAATCAATAACCATAAAAAACCCGCTTTCGCGGGCTTTCTTAATTACCAAATAGTTACCCGTTTCTCTGGTGGTAAATACATCTGATCATCTTCGTTTATTTTAAAAGCCTCATAAAATGGTTTTTGATTCATTAAAGCTCCATTACCACGTACTTTATCAGGAGAGTGAGGATCAGTTTTTAAATAGATAATCGCTTGAGCTTCGCGGGTTTTCGCACGCCAAACTTGAGCCCACCCCATATAAAAACGTTGCTCCCCAGTTTGTCCATCAATTACAGGGGCGGGCTTACCGCCTAATGCAATTTGATAGGCCTTATAGGCAATTGCTAACCCAGAGTTATCTGCAATATTTTCACCTAATGTCAATTCACCATTAACATGATAACCAGCAATCGGTTCATAACGGTTATATTGTTCAATCAACGCTTGTGTTTTAGCTTTAAAATGCTGGTGATCTTCAGCATTCCACCAGTTTCTCATATTGCCCAATTCATCAAACTGGCTACCCTGATCATCAAAGCCATGACTAATTTCATGGCCAATCACAGCACCTATACCACCATAATTTACTGCATCGTCTGCGTTTATATTAAAAAAAGGTGGTTGTAATATCGCTGCTGGAAATACAATTTCATTCAATGATGGATTGTAATAGGCATTCACCGTTTGTGGTTTCATATACCATTCATCACGATCAACCGGCTTACCTAATTTATTAAGTTCATATTGATATCTAAACTCACTTGCGCGAATTATATTCCCAACTAAATCATTTTTAGCGATGTGCAGGTCAGAATAATCACGCCACTTTTTTGGATACCCGATTTTTATTGACATGTGAGAAAGCTTTTTACGAGCTTGTATTTTCGTTGCAGGACTCATCCAGTCCAATTCTGTAATGCTTTGGTCATAAGCACGAATCAGATTTTGAACCAATAATTCCATCTGTTGTTTTTTCTCAGCTGGAAAGTATTTTTCAACATAAAGTTTGCCGATACCATCTCCCAGCACCTTATCAACAAGCTGTACACCACGCTTCCAACGCGCTTCTTGTTCAGTAATATCTCGAAGTGTCTTGTTATAAAAATCAAATTTATTATCTACAAAAGCGCTATTTAGTAATGGAGAAAAATTATTGATCAAATGCAGTTTAAAATAAGCTTTCCATATATCTAAGGGTGTATCTTGAATAATTGTATTTAAGCCCTGAAAGTAATCTGGCTGATTTACCTGAATAGTATCAATTTTTCCTTTTAATTCAGTTGCAGTTAGATAACCTTGCCAATCAAAATCGGGGGTCAATTTATACAAATCTGCGAGTTTGTATTTATTGTAGCGTTTTGCAAGATCACGGTTTTGTACATTGCTCCACTGTATTCGTGCTAACTGAGTTTCAAGTTTTAAGATTTCCTGAGCATGTTGCGCGGCTTGTGAATCTTCTGCAAGTGATAAAGTTTTTTCAATGTACTTTAAATACTGTGCACGAGTTTCGATAAATTTTTTATCATCTTTTAAATAATAATCGCGGTCAGGTAGACCCAAACCACTTTGCTCCAATCCAGCCACCATTTCGGTAGATTTTTTCATATCCTGTTCAATGCCTAAGCCAATCGGGCTATTAACATTAATACGAGCAAAATAGGCCATTAAAACTGCTATTTGCTTCTTATTTTTCAAGCTATCAATTTGATGTAGCTCAGCTTGTAGGGGGATAATACCTTGCTTTTCAATGCCTTTTTCATCCATAAAGCTCGCATATAAAGTAGCTATTTTCTGCTCTAAACTACCATCCGCCCATTTTTTTCTAGATAGCTCTTCTACAATCCCATGTACTTGACTGATTGATAACTCACGGAGCTGATTAAAAGCTCCCCAATTTGCTTTATCAGCTGGGATTTCAGTATTTTTTAACCAAATACCATTTACATGAGCATAAAAATCGTTCTTTTCACTAATAGAAGAATCAATATATTGTTGATCTATACCTGATATTTTTTTGATTTGAGAAGTTGTCACTAATTCCGCATGTACCAAATTAGCAGAAGACATAAGTGCAATCGTAAGAGCACTTTTAAGTAAAATAGATTTCAAAGACTTAACCTCGTATTTAAATATTTAATAATCTAAAACAATGATTTAAATTGATTATTTTTTTATTAATTAAGCGAATAGCAAAATTAAAATCAATATAGAAGCAAATTCTATACCGCGAAAATATAATATTTCAAAAAATATATTTTATTATATAAATCAAAATTATAAATAAAGAGCCATACATAACAGGTTATTTTACTAAATACTCAATATTTTAAAGATGCCCTGGCTTGAATCAAGGCACCTTAAAGAATGATGATTACTTTTAATTTAAAGTATCTTCAAATGTTCTCAAACGCTTATAAATTGAAAGTAGTTCAATGATTGTTTTCCATGAAGTAATTAAATACTGGAATGATTCACGGACCTTATCAAAGACATTACTAATTTGCGTAATTAAGCCTAATGTCATTTTACCTGCTGCAATAGACGGAAATAAAACAACCAAGCTATATAAAATATCTAATTGTAGATACCAGATACTAACCAGATTAAAATAAGAATAATGAAGGTATAATCGAAAATAATTAAATCTGACTTTCGAGAATAATTCTTTTAATGTCTTTGGCTGTGCCCGTTCTTCATAGTCTTCGCCATAAACCAACTCTTTACGATAAGCAGCTTCTACCTTCTGGTTATTAAATTGTAGACCGGGTAATTTAATACCAACCACCATGAGTAGAACTGTACCAAAAATAGCCCATACAATTGCTGCCCATACTAATGAATGATCAATTTCTCCTACAATAGGTAATACTTTAACCTGCTTAGAAAGTTCAAATAGAATAGGTAAAAATGCAATCAATACCATAATTGCCTTTATGAAGTTTACGCCTAAATCTTCTAAAACAGATGCAAAACGCATGGTGTCTTCTTGCACACGCTGTGAAGCACCTTCAATATGGCGAAGTTTCGCCCAATGCTCTGTATAATATTCATTCATAGCCGTACGCCAACGAAATACATAATGGCTAGCAAAAAATGCATTAATCACGGCTAAAGTCACGCCAACCATGGCAATTAAAAGAAAAGTAACTGTTCCGCTATATAGCTTATTAATATCACCGCCACCATGATCTAGCATTGCTTGAATAAGATTATAAAAAGGTGCATACCATGCATTAACGGCAACACTGACTTGCACGCCAAACCAGATATTAAATAAAATAAAAGCAGAGCCCCAAACTGACCAACGTTGCCATGGATGATTAGAAATAATTCTCCAAAACCCTGCAAAAATTGCTGTAGAAACTAGGAACCAAATATAAAACCATATAAAAGTCGGAGACCAGAAGCGGCTAACACCAATTGGTAATTGTTCACTATGGTAACCCTGATGGAATCCAATGAAACTCCCCCATGTACTACCACCAGAATACCAAAGCACCATATTAAGCGCGATCCAAATAACCGCAGATATAAAGAAATACCGTGGTGATGGAAAAAATGATTTGAACATTGAGTGTTGATATCCCTATATTTCTTCAAATTTACAATGAAAGGAATACTAAAACCTAAACCTTAAAATTGTGAAGGCTAAAGTTTAGAGAATTGTCAATTTTTCCCATTTCATTGAAGGATTTGATCGTTTTTTTGTAAATTCATCCCTTTATGCAATTTAATCCGTTTAAATTGCTTTGTATATGGCTCCCCTAAGAGCCATATACAGTTTTTATATCACAGCCATATGTACGTTTAAATCTCTTCTTTACGAACAATATAGCCTTCAAGTTGCATAGCCTGAATTAATGGTTCCAGATCTGGAGCGCTTTTTAGTTCAATATCGACACTCACCGCACTTTCTTTAGCACGGCTTGTTGCTGCAAAGCGTTCATGTCGAAGTTCATAAATATTACCGCCCTGCTCCGCAATAATTGCTGTTAGACGCGCCAAGGCACCCGGATTATCTGGTAATTCAACGCGAATACGAACCATACGGCCAGTACGCGTTAAGTGACGCTGTAATACTGAAACCATTACGCGTGTATCAATATTGCCACCAGATAATACCACACCAACTTTATGGCCTAAAAATAGATCGGGACGAGACATAATTGCAGCAATTCCAGTCGCGCCAGCTCCTTCACACACTGTTTTTTCAATGTTGAGTAATAGCGCAATCGCTTCCTCAATCATATCTTCAGTGACTACCACAATATCATCTACAAAATGCTTAGCAATTTGTGTGGTCAGCTCGCCCGGAGTTTTAACCGCAATACCTTCAGCTACCGTTGAACCCATTGAAACCGCGAGTTGATAGTTACAAAGCAGTTTCGCCATACTTGGATAAACAACCGACTGAACTCCAATAATCTTGATTTTAGGATTTATTGATTTTGCAGCAATCGCAATACCAGAAATGAGACCACCACCTCCAATAGGTACGACCAAGATATCTAAATCAGGAACAGCTTCCAGCATTTCGAGCGCGATAGTACCTTGACCCGCAATAATTTCAGCGTCATCAAATGGATGAATAATGGTTAAAGATTCTTCTTGTGCCACACGGTGCATTTCAGCAGCAGCTTCCGAAAAGTCTTGTCCATGCAAAATAACACGCGCACCGTATTCACGTACTCGTTGCACCTTCACATTGGGCGTCGATTTTGGCATAACAATAGTTGCCGTGACTCCTGTGCGCTGTGCATGATAAGCGACCCCTTGCGCATGATTACCAGCTGAAGCTGCAATTACACCATGTTGTTTTTCTTGTTCAGATAAGCTCAAAAGTTTATTTAGTGCGCCCCTTTCTTTAAACGAAGCCGTAAACTGTAGATTCTCAAATTTCAGCCACATTTCAGCCCCTAAGGTTTTAGAAATGGTTTCTGAAAAAACAAAAGGTGTTTTAACAACTAAACCATCTAAACGCTCTGCAGCGGCATGTATATCTTCTAATGTTGGAAACTCATTTTTTACCTGTTGCTGAATCATCTAAGTAGCTGGCCTCAATATGTTACAAATCAATTATTTTTTTGAAAAATAGCATGAATATCTCATATGTGTCATGAGTAGTTTTCAGCATAGCTCCACTATACAAAAATTTTTGTCAGCACATACAAATCTTTTATTTTTCAACAAAAAAGCCCTTAGCGGGCTTTTACTTAATTTTTCATATACTTGCTTTCAATTTATTGCGTTTGCGCACTTAAACCGTCAGTAGATAGATTCTGTTCAGCTATTTTTTCATCAATCGCAAACTGAATATCAGACAGTTTTGCATTTGCTGCATCTATGCCTGCCTTCATGGTTGCTTCACGGCCTTTTACATCAAAAATATGTGCTTTTTCTCTTAAATCCGGTTGAATTACTACATCTGCATATTGAAGTTCTTCGGCAGCCAAACGTCCTTGCATAATATTGATATTCTGGTTAAAGAGTCCCCATACATTTGAGGTTTCCGTATAAATGGGTTGAGCCAGAATATCGACAGCAATAATGACATCGGCTCCTAAATCACGGGCTACTTCAACAGGTACCGGACTGACTAAACCGCCATCTACATATTCAGATTTACCAATTTTAGTCGGCACAAACATGCTTGGTATTGAGGCTGATGCTCTCACGGCCTGTCCCGTATTGCCATAATTAAATACGGTTTTGGTGCCATGCTTTAGCTCTGTTGCCACTACATACATCGGAATTTTCATTTTTTCGAGCGGCAAGTTATTTACTTGTTGGTTTACATAGTCTTCAACTTTTTTGCCATCAAAAAAACCTTTTAAACCAATACTGATGTCACGAACATCTGCAGCTTTCATTTTCAATGCAGTATCGCGAAGTTCATCGGGTGTTTTTCCACTCGCATAAATTGCACCAACAATACTTCCTGCACTGGTTCCAACAATGAAATCAGGACGAATACCATGCTGTTCTAAAACTTCAATAACACCAATATGTGCATATCCTCGTGCACCACCACTACCTAGTACTAATGCGACTACTGGTTTCTTATGCTGCTTCTTAAGCTGTGCAAAAGGCTGATCGACGAAACGTGAGTATGCCTCTGCCGTTTGCGGTTTTAAGGCAGATAAGTGTGAGGTGGTTTGGCACCCAGCCAACACCATAGAAAGTCCGAGAACCCACAATTTAAGCTGTTTCATGGCCCATCTTTGCACTGTGACGTTAATTTTCGAATTGCAATTTTAGTTGCTCGTTTTGTGAAATGCTGTAGTGAATTTATTTAATTTGTCATGTTTAATTTTTATACTCAAGTGTTTTTATTATGCCGAAAAAAAGCCCCTTATTTCTAAGAGGCTTTTCTTACAAAATTACCAAATATCTGAATCGACTTTTTTCTTCAACTCTGGATATTTATTAATTTTAAATACAGGTTCTTTAATACCTTGCTTCAATTGCGCTCGGTAATCTTTCAACAAAGTACGAGCCATTGGGGTTAAGAGTAAAATTGCGACCAAGTTAATGGTAGCCATAATACCCATAAACAAGTCTGCCATTGACCATACTAATGGCACACTACCAATTGCACCGAAATACACCATCACCAATACAAAAATACGGAAGATGAACATGACTTTCGGGTTGTTATTAATGAACTGTACGTTACTTTCTGCATAAGCATAGTTACCTAATACAGCTGAGTAACAGAACAAGAATAATAGAACAGCTAAGAAGTCAGCTCCCCAGTGCCCCACTTGAGTCTCTAGTGCACGTTGGGTTAATTCAACACCGACGAAACCAGCATCTTGGTAAACGCCAGAAACTAAAATGATGATTGCTGTACTTGTACATACAATGAATGTATCTACGAATACGCCAAGCATTTGTACCAAACCTTGGTTTACAGGATGTTTTACATCAGACGCAGCCGCCGCATTTGGTGCAGAACCCATACCTGCTTCGTTTGAGAACAAACCGCGCTTAATCCCTTGCATCATTGCCATTGATACAGCAGCACCGAAGAAACCACCTGCCGCAGCATTAAAGTGGAAAGCTTCAGTCACAATCAGTTTTAAAACATCAGGCAAAATCGCATAGTTGCTTAATGCAATATATAACGCTACAGAGAGATAAAGACCTGCTTTTAAAGGAACAAACATCTCTGCGAATTTAGCGATACGTTTAATACCACCAAAAATTGCCAATGCAACCATCACAACAAGAGCAAGACCAACCCATGAAATTTCTAAATCAACACCACCTAAATGCGCAATTAGGTTAGCTTTATCCCAACCCCACGCGTGTGAAGATGCATTAGCAATTGCATTGATTTGAACTGAGTTAAATACAAAACCATAAGTAAAGATCAATGCTAACGCGAAGATCACACCAAAAGTTTTACTACGTAAACCTTGAGTAATATAGTAGGCTGGACCACCGCGGAATTGCTTGCTATTACTGTCTCTCACCTTAAAAAGTTGAGCAAGAGTGGATTCAATAAAAGCAGAGCTCATACCAAGTACAGCGGTTACCCACATCCAGAACACAGCGCCTGGGCCACCAATTGCGATCGCAATTGCCACACCAGCAATGTTACCTACCCCAACACGGCTCGCAAGACCTGTTACAAACGCTTGGAAAGGTGTAAGGCCATGCTCATCTTCGCCTTCTGTACGGCTGCTTTTCATAACACGAATACTTTGCAAGAACATGCGAATTTGCACTGCTCCTGTTAAGACCGTATAAAAAATACCGACGGCCAGCAAGAAAATAACCAGAAAATCCCATAAAGGTTCATTAAAAAATTGTACCCACGACATCAGTGTGGCATTGAGTTGTTCATTCATACTCGGTCCGCTTACGTTCTTGCTAATGTGCTATTAGCACAAGCCAAAATACTGCAATAAACAAAAAAGCCCCTAAAAATAGGGACTTCTTCAGTACATTTAAGGAAAAACTTTTAATGTCACTTGAATAGCAATTACCGTCACAAGTTTAAGCAACATCATGCCCAGCACTAAGCCTTTGAAGGTTACATGAGAGAAAGCACCCTTCAGATAAAATAAATTCATCGCACCACTGAACATATTCCCATTTGGGTGAACAGAATGCATCGACTCGGCTACAAACTTGGAAACTAACAAATGACCACCGCTAAATCAGCTCGTTTAATGATTCCCATCAATTAATCGAGTTATAAAAACTGGATTTAAGCCAATAAGCATATTTACATATACTTTTGGGCGAATGTCTAAACTGGATTTAAATTTCAAAGACTGTAACAAGCCATCGTTATAACACGACTATCTGTGCCCTTTTCTTTTTCATTAAAGAAGAGTGCATTGAGATCTGTACCAAGCTGTTGTATTTCTTGTGGCTCAGTAGTTGCGTGAGTTACGTTCATTTTCATGGTTGCAATGGTAATCGCCAATCCTTGTTTCATGAACTGCTTGTTGATGAGCGGTAAACTCATGTAAAGCTCCTTATACCTCGTGTATTTCTCCATTTCTGCACAAAATCCTTTCTGTAAAAGTATTTTATTTGCAGCCACTACTTTTTTCCTAACGTGAGTATGGAGAAATCATACCTGCGTAAAAAAGTCGGTATTATGCAGAAATTTAAAATTTTGTGTATGTTTTTCATTAAAAGTTTATGCTACTTAAGATTATTTTTTATGCAAAAACATCTGTTTTGTACTGTTTTTAAACATATTATACCTTTTTTCTAATTGAGCAATTTTCACTCAACCCTTATTTTGGCTTTAATCGAATGACTATCAAAGTCACACCACTTTACCATTTTAAGCCTAAAGTGGCATATTCGAATTATCATTGAGCAGACATCATGTCTGACCCAAGTCATTAATCATATATATAAGGATATCTGTTTTCTAATATTTTTTGCTTATAAATACAGCAATTTCAGCATATAAAATTGCATCTCAAAAAGTATTAAATATTGAGGAAAAAGATCAGGAGTACTCATGAATTTGGAACAAGTCCGCCTTGTTGACGAAGCAATTACCTCTCGACATTCTGTCCGTGCTTTTTTAAGCACTCCCATTGAGCCAGAAGTCATTAAAGATATATTAAGAGTCGCAAGTCGAGCACCTTCCGGTACCAACACTCAACCATGGAAAGTTTATGTAGTCACAGGTCATAAACGTGATGAAATGGTAGAGCGTGTTTGTGCAGCACAGATTGAGGTTTCCAAAAATCCCGAACTTGCAGAGCAATATAAAGAAACTTTTGCATATTACCCTGAAAAATGGGTCTCTCCTTTTATTGACCGCCGCCGTGAAAATGGTTGGGGACTCTATGGTTTGTTAGATATCAAAAAAGGTGAAAAAGAAAAAATGGCTGCTCAGCAGTTACGTAACTTCAAACTGTTTGATGCTCCAGTCGGAATTTTCTTTACAGTCAATAAAGCAATGGGAATTGGTTCCAAAATGGATATCGCTATGATGATTCAAAATGTCATGGTCGCTGCCAAGGCTCGGGGATTAGACACCTGCCCTCAAGCAGCTTGGAACCATTTTCATCCCCTAGTGTTAGATATTTTAGGCGCAGCAGATGATGAAGAGTTGGTATGTGCAATTGCACTAGGTCATGCCGACCCTGAACATATTGTGAATACCTTTATTACGCCTAGAGAGCCTGTTGAGAATTTTGCAGTTTTTCTTGATTAAAGATGCAAGACAATCACTCTCTTAAAATCAAGAGAGTGATTGGCTTTTTGCTTGACGAATCGCTTTTAAAACAACAATAAAACCACTTAATGTAAATAACACCATCATCACTCCCATATTGAGTGATGCAGACCAAATAAGGAAGTTAAGCAATACTCCACCCAATAAACCGCAAGCAAATTGCATACTGCCCATAATTGCACTGGCTGTTCCTGCACGAGCACCTTGCTTTGACATGGCTAGAGCCATAGCATTTGGTCCAGTTAAACCAATTCCTGAAATTGCTAAGAACAGTCCTAACATTACTAGCCATAAAGGTGCTGCAGAAATTAAACCAGCAATCAACACAATGCTTGCACCTGTCACTTGTACCATTGAACCTGCTTTTAAGCGCTTAGTGATTTCAACACGTGTGGTTAGGTGCTTATTTAAAGATGACATTAACATAATGCCAAAAGCATTTAGCCCGAATACATACGCAAACTCTTGCTGATTTAAGCCATATTGATCCATAAAAACGGCTGGAGCTGAGCTGATATAACAGAATAACGCTGCACCTGTTAAACATCCTGCAAACATAGGTAAACGGAAGCTTGCATCTTTGAAAATAGCACCATATAAGGTAGCCACTTGATATAGAGATAACTTGAGCCTCTTATCCATTGCCAAAGTTTCTTTAAAAAAGAAATGTACACATAGCCAACAGATTGCCCCTACAATTGAAAGCGCAATAAAAATCGCTTGCCATGGAAACCAGATTAATATCCAGGCCCCAATCATCGGGGCCAAAATAGGTGCTAAGCCCATTACGATCATCATGCTTGAAAAAGCTTGTGCCGAGCCTTGGACATCTAATCTATCTCGTATAGCAGCACGAGCCATAACCACCCCCACACAACCACCTAAGGCTTGTAAAATACGGGCAGCAATTAGACTCCATTCATTTGTAGCGAGCACACAGAACAAGCTTGCAACTGCATAAAGCGCAAGCCCAAAATAAAGAGGCTTTTTTCGACCAATACGGTCGCTTAAAGGTCCATACACCAGTTGTCCAATGGCTAAACCAAAAAAATAAGCTGGCAATGTGTTTGCTACCATTTGCGTACTCACCCCAAAATCATGGGCCATTTGAGGCAACGCAGGTAAGTACATATCAATGGATAATGGCCCTAAAGCCGTGAGTAAAGCGAGCAACATAATCCAGCCAATAGAATATTGACGCTGGGCTGTTTGTTCAGACATAACGATATTTCATTTTTCAATCATTTGCATACAGACAAGCTTACACTGTCTATCGTATGATTTGTGCAACATTGGTGTAGAAATACGCAAATCCTTTATCACTCAGGTTGATCAGCAAGGACTTCATTTGAAATCTTGGTTTAAACGCCTAAAAAGAGCGACTTATAACACATCATTTATGTATAACGTGCGGATGCTGATTGCCTTTTCAGGAACTGCGTTCGCGCCTTATTTTCTAGGACATCAATTAGCAACAATTCCCCTCACTTTAGGTGTGGTCGCAGCTGGTTTAAGTGATATTGATGATCGCTTTTCAGTGCGAATCATGAATTTGATTTACACCTATATTGGTTTCTTCATTACCGCAGCTTCCGTACAATTACTTTTCCCTTATCCAATGCTTTTTGCGCTAGGGCTGATTGCCTCTTGTATTGGCTGGATTTTACTAGGGTCATTAGGCCGCCGTTACGCAACAATTTCTTATGGATGTCTGGTTGTTTCAGTTTATACCATGCTGGGAGTTCATTTATTTGACCAGTGGTATATTCAGCCAGCTCTTTTGGTTGCGGGAGCAGCATGGTACGGACTTATTGCAACCATTAGCTTTTTATTATTTCCGGTTCGCCAACTTCAAGATAAACTTGCGGCCTCTTATGCTTCATTAGGCGACTTTTTATTTGCCAAATCCAATTTGTTTGATGTCGATATGACTCCTGCGAGTTATCAGCAAAGCATGATTGATCTTTCATTAGAAAATGGCAAATTAATAACGATTTTTAATGATCTTAAAACCGCCCTTTTAACCCGTTTAAAGGGTGACCGTGGACAAAAAGGTACTCGCCGTAGCCTACATTATTATTTTGTCGCACAAGATATCCATGAACGTGCAGATTCTGCCCATATTGACTATCAAAAATTAGCTAAAATTTTCCAGCACAGTGATATTTTATTTAGGTTTCAGCGCATTTTGGCAATTCAGGGTAAAGCTTGCCAAGAGCTAAATGAATGTATTTTACAGCGTAAACCCTATATCCATAACAAACGCTTTAAGCAGAGTTTCGAGAATTTACGCTTATCTTTAGTAAAGTTAAGAGATGATCAGCAGTATGACTTATTGTGGGTAAATGCTCTTTTTGCCTTATACCGAAACTTAAAGTCTATTGATTCACAATTACTCAACTTAGAAACGGAACAGCATATTCAGTCTGACAAAGTAAAGCAGGCTGAAAACCAACTTAAAGATGATGATCTAAAAGGTTGGAATGATATTGTTGTCCGAATAAAACAAAATCTAACACCTGAATCTGTACTATTCCGTCATGCCATACGAGTTTCGATTGTTCTTTTTATTGGATATGTATTTATTCAAATGACCCATATCGAATATGGCTACTGGATTATGTTGACTGCTTTATTTGTTAGCCAACCTAACTTTAACGCAACAAAACGTCGCTTACGTTTACGTATTGTAGGTACATTAGTCGGGATTATTGTCGGCCTTAGCATAGTATTTTTAGTACCTTCTGTGGAAGGGCAATTAGTCATGCTAATTTTGAGTGGCGTACTGTTTTTCGAGTTACGTAGTAAGCAATATGCTCAAGCAACTGCTTTTATTACTATTTTGGCATTAATTAACTTTAATCTGGACGGTTCAGCAGTCGCTGCAGCTATTCCTAGGTTTGTTGATACTCTAATTGGTTGTGCTTTAGCATGGTTTGGTGTGACCTTTATTTGGCCTGACTGGAAATTCCGTCGCCTACCGCGCAGTATTCGACGCTCCTTACAAGCACAATGTAATTATTTAGCTGAAGTGGTAAAACAATATCATGAAGGCCATAATCATGCCCTCAACTACCGTATTGTCCGCCGAGCAGCACATAATACTGATGCAGAAGTCGCTTCGCTTATTTCTACCTTAGCAACAGAGCCGGACTTCGACCCTACTCGTAAGTCCGATATATTTGAATTTTTATGCCTCAATCATACATTTTTAAGTTATATCGCTGCACTTGGAGCACATCGGGAAAAGATTCAGGATCAAGCGGTTCTTAACGTATTAGATCAAGCATTAGATGATATACAAGGTGCTTTGTTAAGAGATGAAATGCCTGATCTTACGGCACAAAATATGCTACAGACGATACGTCAGCGCTTAAGCCAAAATGATGAAGATGACCAAAAATCGCTCATTATTTTACAGCAATTATCGCTGATGCTCAGTGTATTAAATCGATTTAGTATGTTAAAACAACGGCTAAGTCATGATCTGGATAATGATGCTAGCGAACTTGCATCATTATAAATTTGAGTCAGAATTTAGTATGAAATTGGCATAATATCCTTTCCTGACTTATGCCAATTAATGCTAAACTTAAAACAGTTTACAATTTGTTATTTGCACTATGACCGCGAAAACTTTATATGCTTATACGCTTCAGCCTATTCCTTACGAGGTATCAGAAGCTGAGCAACGTAATGCACAACTTCTTATCTGGCGCAGCACCAATAAAATCAGCACAAAAATCTGGGCGATTATGGGCGTAATTTTAGCCCTTGCGATTTTAGGTCTTATCTTTATCAAGAACTATTCTACAGTGATTTGCTGGGTTGCCATTGTCTGTGTAGTACTTTATTACCTTGGCCGTAAATATGGTTTGGAATGGTATGTTAAGCGTAAGATGAATGAGTTTCCTGTGCAGGAAATCAAGGGTATTCGCTTAGGCGTACAACCTCACGGTATCGTAATGCGCCAGCAAATGGGCTTACAAGAAGGCGTTGGAACTATCGGATGGAAAAATATCTATGAATGGTACAACACCCCTGACTTTATTTTAGTTAACTTTAAAGTAAAAGATCCTAAAGGTCAGGAACAACAAGGTGCATATATATTGCCTAAACGTATGGACTCTAAAAACTTTTCTTTCAATACAATTCGTAAGCATTTGAAAGAAAGTGTAGGTGAACCGAAAACTTTATAATTTCACCTCTTTAAAAAGCCTCCTTTACAGGAGGTTTTTTATTATGCTAAAAATAAATGATAATGAAAATTAATATTATCTCCAAAATCCATATTATCTACTCAATCTTCGGCTATACTTCGTTACAAGATCTCCATCATATTTACATTATTCGACCATGTTTAAAAAGTTTTTATTTCAAATTCATTGGTTTCTGGGTATTAGTGCTGGCCTCATCTTATCCATTATGGGTGTTACAGGCGCAATTTATTCTTATGATCAGCAAATTTTAAAATGGGTAAATACAGATAGTTATGTTGTGCAAGTACAAAGCTCGCCTAAGCTTACCCCTGCTCAGCTTTACCAGCATTTCACAACAATCCAGCCTGAAATTAAAATTAATAGCATTACAATTGCCAAAGATCCTACCGCCTCATCCGTAGTAAACATTGAAAAAGAAGGCGAACGACGCGGCTACAATATGATGGTTAACCCTTATACAGCTCAGGTATTACCAGAGGTACAAGGTCGTAAGCTACTTTTATTAATACAACAAATTCACCGAAACTTAACTGCTGGTGAGTTCGGTAAACAAATTACCGGTGCTTGTGCCCTAATGCTCATATATTTTGTTTTGAGCGGTTTATATTTACGCTGGCCGAAAAAGCACTCTGCACGTCAATGGCTTGCTGTCAAACCCAAACTTAAAGGTCGAAATTTTATTTGGGATTTACACGCTGTTGTAGGTACATGGGTTATTGTTTTTTATCTTCTTTTTGCATGTACAGGTCTATATTGGTCATATGACTGGTGGCGTAGTGGTATGTTCAAAGTATTAGGTGTAGAACAACCTAAAATGCAAGGCCATGGTGGATCTGGGCGAAATAAAGATCAATTGCCTAAAATTCAACTAGATAATGCTCAACTGATTACAGCACTCAACCAAACTTGGAGTGGTTTTAATAATCAGATTGGACGTGATTATTCGACTTTAACAGTTAACTTACCTAAAAAAGATGATGGAAAAATTGAATTAAGTTTTGTAGATGCAACGCCACAACACGAACGTGCACGTAACCAAGCTGTCTATAACTATAAAACTGCCAATATTGAAAAAATGGAGCTTTATGAAGATAAAAAGCTTAATCAAAAAATTATGAGCAGTATGTTACCTGTGCACCGAGGTAGTTTCTTCGGACCAGTTTATCAATTTGTGGCGATGCTTGCTTCTTTAGCCATGCCATTATTCTTTGTTACCGGATGGATGCTTTACCTTAAACGCCGTAAGCAGAAAAAACTTACTCAAGCGGCTCGCCAGTCTTTAGCAGGCCATTATATCGATCAAAATGCTAAGCCTTGGTTAATCACTTATGCCACCCAAACTGGAGTTGCGGAACAACTCGCGTGGAGTACGGCAACGAGCTTACAAGAGGCGCATCAACCAGTTCAGGTTAAATCTGTACAACAACTAACCGAAGCTGATTTACAGCAACATGAACAAATATTATTTGTGATTAGCACCTATGGTACTGGAGAAGCACCTGACTTAGCTTCTAATTTTGCTAAAAAGTTATTAAAAACTAATTTAAGACTTCAACATATCAAATATGCAGTATTAGCTTTAGGTTCTAAGGAATATCCGGATACTTATTGTAGTTTTGGCCACATAGTAGATGAATGGCTTAAAAACAATGGAGCCAAAGCCCTCTTCGATACTATAGAAGTAGATAATGCAAATCCGGCAGATATTCAAAACTGGAATCAGGCGCTTGTAAAAGCAACTAAACTAGATTTGCATGCTGTTAATATCGAAAAAGTGTTTGATAATTGGACATTACAACAACGTGATTTACTCAATCCAAATAGTCTAGGTCAGCCTGCCTACAATATTGAACTTACTGCCAGTCATGAAGCTATATGGCAAGCTGGAGACATTGCTGAAATACAACCAGGTAACAGCCCTGAACGTATTAATAAGTTTTTACAGCATCATCACATTCTTAAAAATGCAGTGGTAGACTCGCTACAGGTTTCTATTGAAAAGGCACTTTGGAATAAAGATTTAACTGGTGAAATTGAACCGTTTGCCAATCTGGACCACTTATTAGAACAACTCCCCACCCTACCAACGCGAGAATATTCAATTGCTAGCATCCCTTCTCAGCAAGTATTACGTCTAGTTGTTCGTCAACAATATGATGAGTCTGGTGATTTAGGTTTAGGATCAGGTTGGCTGACTCAACATACAGAAATTAATCAAAATGTTGCACTGCGTATCCGTACCAATGAGTCTTTTCATTTGATTGATGATAATCGTCCAATTATTTGTATTGGTAATGGAACGGGAATCGCTGGTTTAATGAGCTTACTTCATACACGAACTCGCCATAACTATACTGAAAACTGGCTAATTTTCGGTGAACGCCAACGCACTCATGATTTCTTCTATGCATCAACTATTGAAGCTTGGCAAACGATGGGAATATTAAAACGACTTGATCTTGCATTCTCACGCGATCAAGAACAACGTGTTTATGTTCAAGATATCATCCGACAAAATGCAGCGGAGTTAATCAACTGGATTGAACGCGGTGCAGTACTCTATGTATGCGGCAGTATTGATGGAATGGCAAGTGGAGTCGATCAAGCACTTATTCATATTTTAGGCGAAGAACAAGTCGATGAGTTAAGACAACAAGGCCGTTATCGCCGTGATGTTTATTAAATATCAATAAATAACAAAGCCGAGTAATAGCCAAAATGCTTTACTCGGCTTTTTATTACAATCAGCATTGAATTTGGAATGATTTTGCATACACTGTCTGCAATTTAAATTGCAGCTTTAAACACAATGCAAGTCAGTAAGTGGATTCGGATTTTCTTAGCAGTCATTGGTTCAATTTTATTTTTGGACGGCTTATTTCTAGCTTTTCTAAATAAAATTCATGTAGGCACACTTGTTCCTTTAGTTTTAGGAGCATTCTTCTGTCTTTATGCATTATTTTATTATCATTTAGAACGGTTTTTCTTCTATCACTATCGGCTTCATACTCTTTGGCGTTTTGGGTGGTTGTGTTTCTGGATTTGGTTAATTGGCTTAGGCTATTTTTTTAATTTTATTAAAGAAAATAAAGACGCAAGTCAAAATCTTCCCGCAGTTAAAGCAATTATTGTTTTAGGTAGTGGCGTCGAAAATGGACAGCCTTCAGCTATTCTTGCAAAGCGTCTTGACACAGCAGCTCCAGTTGCCCTTTCACAACCGCAAGCAAAGGTTATTTTAACAGGAGGTTTGGACTTTTCAGAAAAAGAACCTGAAGCATTAGTCATGTCACGCTACTTGAAACAACATTTTCATATAACAAAAGATCGAATGATCCTTGAAGACAAAAGCACAAGTACAGAACTTAATCTTAAAAATAGTAAACCTTTACTTGAACAAGCTCATATTAATGTTAATCAACCTATTGCAATTGTTACAAGTGACTTCCATACACCACGAGCTGCAGCTATTGCAAAGAAACAAGGCTATACACAGGTTTATATGGTCGCTGCAGAAACACCTTTAATTACTCGCTACAACGCTTGGCTACGTGAATATTTTGCGTACGCGAGTGGTTGGCTTCTAAACGAGTATTAATCTTGGTTCAGAAAGCTGCTATTGCTTTCCAGCATGGCAGCTTTAGTTAAACCCGCTAGTAATAATAATTTAAAGTAATAAAATCTGAACTCAAAAATTAAGTATGGAAAATAAAGGATTAACTAAAAAAAGATAAAATAGATAGATAAAAAATAGGAAGAGCAGAAACGCAAAAAACACCAAATAAATTAGTGTATTTAATTTTTTAAATTTTAAAAAATTATGGTGGGCGCTGACGGGATCGAACCGCCGACATTCTGCTTGTAAGGCAGACGCTCTACCAACTGAGCTAAGCGCCCTG